>NZ_JAENIK010000006.1 GCF_016595465.1 Luteolibacter yonseiensis
CGCAACCCACGCGATCGCGTTTACGCCATCACGCGTGGCCCGCGAAAACACCCTACGCGATCGCGTCAACGCATTCACGTTTACGTGATTACGTCGAATTCAAAGCTTACAAAAACCGCCATCCGCGCTAGGGTTTGCCCATCGCCAACAGCAATCCCCTTTCCATGAAAATCATCACCCTCATCCGCCTCGCCCTCTGCGCCCTCCTCATCACCGCCACCGCCCACGCCGCACCCGCCGGCAAGCGCTTCGGAGGATTCGCCGCCAAACAAACCTTCACCCTCACCATCGAGGACAGGCAGTCCTTCGAAACCCAGGGCTCCGAAACCGTGGCAAGCTTCCGCATCCCCGCCGGCATCCCCCGCTTCAACGTCGGCCAGACCGTCAAGTTCACCATCGGCAGAAAAGGCGAGCTCAAGGGCCCCGGATTCTCCCTCCCCCTCGACCAGGACAACAGCGACTACAACCAATACAGCTCCGCCTCCACCGCCAAGAACCCCGCCCAAAACACCGCCCTCCTCACCAAGACCTCCGCCGGCACCACCCAACAGATCGTCATCTACTTCCGCGACGACACCACCACCGGCACCAGCAACACCGTCACCTACCTCCTCAAGTAACGAGTTCCCCGATCCCCCCGACTCCCCCCGGAGTTCCATAGCAAATCCCCAGCACCAACGGTGCGGAATGTGAAAGCCCAGGGCAAGCGCAGCGCCGCCCTGGGTTTTCCGCGTCAAAAAGAACCAAGTCCTGAAGGGACGACATCCCTGCCGCGCCGCCTCACCCAATCGCCTCCCTCCGACCTCGGAGCCCTCGGAATCCGGCGACAGAGCGCCCCGCTCCATGGAGGGGCGATACGCGATCGCCCTCTTCTGCGAAATCCCCACAACGAAAAATCCAAGCGGCGTGACACTGCCGCGGAACGTCGGTAAATCCCCAGCACCAACGGTGCGGAATGTGACAGCCCAGGGCAAGCGCAGCGCCGCCCTGGGTTTTCCGCGTCAAAAAGAACCAAGTCCCGAAGGGACGACATCCCTGACGCGCTATCCCTCCCGATCACCCCTCAACGCCTAGGAATCCTTTGGCAACGAAGGTATAATTAACAGATTGACATGCGTTAAATTTGAGGCAAGTTAACGCCGATTCGGATGTTATTTAGCATTCGGTCCTGCAAATCTGAAACTTTTCTCATCATGCCTGAACGGATCATGCTATCTCCGGCGGATCGGGAAGACAAGATCAGAAAACTCAGATGGTCAGTCAAGAAAGGGGGGATGCCTATCGATTAAAACCACACACGCCCAACGACTCCAATCCCGCTCCCACAGCTGGGGGTGATCTGAAAAACAAACGATTCACGCATATGCATACATAAATACAATGAAATCCAATTTGATAAGGCCTCACAAAATGAGCGGATTTTTGGCTGTGAGCGCTGAAAATCTCGATGAAGCTCGCACTGCACTAATCGGAACGGCAGATTTTCTTTTTCAAAAACGGGCGTGCCTGGCACGGGAGACCCGGCGAGATCAGGAAAAACTGTTTGTTGGTTGGTGGGTAATAATCAGCGTGGCGCGAAGCTTATGTTGATCTTTTGCTCACACCAACTGCTCGGCGACTTCGTGTCACCGGACAGATTGGTGTCAAATGAAAATTGAAAGATATTTGGAATTTTGGACAGACCATCTGAAAGAAACTCCTCCCCCAAAGAAGCCTACGGCTGTCTACATCGCGGCTCTGCTCGCGACGGCCGTTGTCTCGCTGGGCGTGAAGGAGGCACCTATCGAAGCCTATTTCTTCGTTACGGTTCCCCTTTCGATTCTGGCGTTTCTGGCAATGCGGAAAAAGTCCTGATTCTGGCACATGTATAACTAAGATCCCGTATCCGTGAAATCCAAGAGACTCAATTTGGAACTCAAACCTGAAGCGCATGCCCGCCTCATACGCCTTCAAGAAGAAGGCAACCTTTCCTCCATTGCCGATGTCATCCGCCGTGCCCTGGCACTCAGCGAGATGATAAACGACCATGTGAAGAACGGAGGCTCTGTCATTCTGAGGGACAGAGACAATAAAGAAAAGGAAGTCATGTTTTTTTAATGAATTGATCCATCTTGAAACACTGCTCCCGTCCTGCGTCCCGCCTTTGAAATGAGCTCTCTCACCTCCATGTTTGCAAGCACGTCCCGAATCATCGCGACATTCGCGTGCGGGGGGGAGTTGGCGCAAAATCACATACTCTGGAGCCTTCCAGCGTACGATCTGCCGCTATTATCTCCTAAACTGGAGTATCACCTGAGGTGCATATTCGATGGAGCTTGTAGCACGCCGGCGCACAACCCAGGATTCGAAAAGAAAGTTTCCCATCATAAACTTTCCTACGGACTGGCTACTCATGGATATACGATCGTTTCGCCACCTGTAAGTGATGCACCTTCCACCGGGCTGCCACGTGCCCCTCCGGCTTTTTCAGCTGTTCATCCTCAGATATCCACAATACCTCCGTCTGTAAGGACGGAGGTTTTTTGTTTCAGTCAACCCTCAACCCTCAACCCTCAACCCTCAACCCTCAACCCTCAACCCTCAACCCTCAACCCTCAACCCTCAACCCTCAACCCTCAACCCTCAACCCCGCACCCCAGCACCAGCCTCGCCACCGTCCCCCCGCCCTCCGCAGGTTCCAGCGTGATGCTCCCGCCGTGCAGCTCCGCCGCCTCCCGCACCAGCGTCAGGCCCAGCCCCGTTCCCTTCCGCTTCGCCGCATGGTGGCGCAGCGAGTAAAACCGGTCGAAAATCCTCTCCCTCGCATACTCCGGAACCCCCGGACCCTGGTCGCGGATCTCCAGCACCACCTTCCCCTCCCCCTGCGAAAACCCGATCCCCACCACACCCCCCGCCGGGGAAAAATCGATCGCATTCTCCAGCAGGTTCGTCACCGCCGCCCGCAGGATGAACTCATCCCCCCTCACCACCACCTCCTGGGCCCCCTCCTCCGGCTCCAGCCGCACCCCCGCCACCTCCGCCAGCGGCCGCGCCTGGTCCATCGCGCGCGCCACGATCGCATGGAAATCCACCTCCACCGGCTTCTCCAGACTCGTCCGACCCTCGATCGCCGACAGCTCCAGCAACCGGTTGATCAAACGCTCGCTCCTCGCCGTCTCCGCCCGGATGTTCTCCAGGAACCGCTTCCTCACCTCCACCGGCATCTCCTCGTCCAGCAGCTCCGCCGCCCCCCGGATCGCCGCCAGCGGACTCTTCATCTCATGCGTCAGCGTCTGGATGTAGCGCTCCGCATAGCGCCGCCCCTCCAGCGCGTCCCGCATCGAGTCCAGCGCATGCGCCAGCGTGTTCACCTCCCGCCCGATCCCGATCCGCGGCTTCGGCGGCCGCTCCCCCCGCTCGATCGCCCGCGCGTAATCCGTGATCTTCCCGATCGGGTGGAACAACCACAGGAACACCGCGCCGATCAAAAACAAAATCCCCCCGCCGATCAGCGAACACGCGAAATAAATGATCTTCCTCCGCTCGTGCACCAGCGGCAGCACATCCGCCTGCGGCTTGTAAACCGTCAGCACCCCGTCCGGCCGCGCCGCATCCCCGATCGGAGCCCCCACGTAGAACACCGAGGACCTCCAGTTCCCCTCGTCATCCCTGCTGCTGCGCGCCCCGTAGCGGCCGGACAACGTCAGCGACACATCCGGCCATTTCATGTAATTCTCCCCCTCCCGCCGCCCACCGTCCGAATCGAAGATCACCACCCCCTTCGCATCCGTCACATATGCCTGGATGCCCACCCCCCGCTTCGTGAACCTGTAAATCCTCGCCTGCAGCACCCGCCCGTGCGCCCCCTCGAAGGCATCCCGCAGCTCCCCCGTCCGGAACTTGTTCTCCCTCACATCCTTCTCCACCATCTCCGCCAGGATGTTCGCCGTATCCACCAGCACCTCCTCCGTCGCCTGGAACGTCTGCGGCTCCACCTCCGCCAGGAAATGCCGCGCCAGCTGGTAAAACCCCAGCGTGATGATGAACGCGATGAAAAAAAGTGTGACCCGGGTGAAGCGCATGACCGTTGTTATACAAAAAACACAAAAAAAGCAGCGCGTTCATCCCGGCGCCAAAAGGAGCGCGTTCATCCTGAACGCTGCGTGCCCTGGACATCCTGTCCAGTGGCGGGCCGAACGTGCCACCCGGCCCCCGCCTCAGAGCGACAACACATACCCGATGCCCCGCCTCGTCTGGATCAGCTCCTCCGCCCCCACCCGCACCCCGCGCAACTTCGCCCGGATCGACTTGATATGCGCGTCGATCGTCCGGTCCGTCACCGCCCCCGGATCCTCCCACGCATGAACCAGCAACTGGTCCCGCGTGAAAACCCGGTCCGGCCTCTCCAGCAACACCAGCAGAAGCCGGTACTCGTGCGCCGTCAGATCCAGCGCCTCCCCATGGCAGTGGATCCGCATCGACGAAGCATCGTGATGCAGCGTCCTGCCACCCCCCGCCGCCGGATTCCCCTGCTGCTGCGGAGACGGAGACGGCATCCGTCCCCCCGACCGCCTCAGAATCGCCCGCACCCGCGCCACGATCTCCCGGGGCGAAAAAGGCTTCGTCACATAATCATCCCCGCCCAGCTCCAGGCCCAGGATCCGGTCCACCTCCCCGTCCCGCGCCGTCAGGAAAAGCACCGGAATCATCCACCTCTCCCGCAGCCGCCGGCACACATCCAGCCCCGTCATGTCCGGCAGCCCGATGTCCAGGATCGCGAAATCAAACTCCACCCGCTCCGCCGCCGCCAGCGCATCCGCCCCCGTCAGCGTGTGGGTCACCTCGAAACACTCCGTCCCCAGCGCATACACAAGCGTGTCAGCGATGGCCGGTTCATCTTCCACAAGCAGCAGGCGGGGCATATCCGGATTCCATCCCCTCCCCGTGAAATGCCAATGAAGAAAACGTGAAATTTCACGGAAAAACCTCCGCCGCATGTAGTCCAGCCATTTATGGCGTCTTCCGTGCGCCCGGAAATCGCCCCCCCCTCTCCAGCCCCATCACAGAAGAAAAAACGTTCCACCCACACCACCCACACCACCCACACCACCCACACCACCCACACCACCTACACCCTCTTCCGAAGCCGATGCCTTCCGCCCATGCGATCCGGAAGGCTCGCTCCGCCCTTCCGCTTCAAATCATCATCCGATTTGTTTCCTCACCTGATTCGCCAAAACCGGCATCACTTGATGCGCTTCAGCTTGAACCGGAAAGTCCCGCTATCCTCCCCGTTCAGAACATCATCGCTCAGGCCGAACGAAAGCTTGTTCACCCACTTCTCGGAGACGAGGATATATTTCTTCTCCTCGGCATTGTAGCTCATGGTGAATTTATCCTGCCCGGCGAGGCCGCTCTTCCCATCCTTGAACTCCCAGACGATCGAGTCGGACTCACGCTTCCACAGCCCCTTCAGGCGCGCCATTTCAGGACTCATCGCCACACCGCCCTTGTCCGCCGCCGCCTTCGGCTTGAGCGGATCCGAGAACAGCCGCTCGAATTCCTGCTCGATCTCATTCGCCCCCGCCAGATTGCCATCCTCCATCGCCCGCTTCTGGCACTTCTCCAGCTCGAGCGCATAAATACGGTCGATCTCCGCCACCTTCGCATCGCGCTTCGCCTTCAGAGCCGCCGCATCCGGCGGAAGAACGGCGACGGCGGCGGTAATCAAAACAGCGTAGATCATCAAAAAAGCTCTCATGAGAGTGGACATAGCAACACGCGGCGGATTGGGAAAGCATCAATCTCCGCCTCATGGATCACGACGATCAAGCGAGGGAGGATTGAAGATGAAAACGAAGAGATCGACCACGGATTACACCGAACACACGGATCCTAAGAAAGGGCTTTTGGGATTTCACCCTGACCAGCGGTTCTTTCCCCGATTCCTGGATTTTCGGCTCATCCCATCCGTGTGTTCCGTGCAATCAGTGGTCAAAAATCTTCATGATATCGCTAGCTTGATCGCTGTGCCTCACGAATCCATCAGGCTCGCCCCCCTCCTCCTCCTCCATTTTCCCCACCCCTCCAAATCAATCTTCCTTCCGTGTATTTCGTGTATTCCGTGGTTCCCTCTCCCCTTTCCAGACAAGCCGGCGAGATTCCGCAGTCCTCCTCCCCCCTTGCCAGCCCTCCGCCTTTCGTCCATCCTCAGCCGCAACCCAACCCCGGCAAAGCCATGAAAAAGCCCGCCATCGCCCTGCTCGTCCTCAGCGCCGCCCTGCTCGTCGGCCTCGGCATCAACGACCACCAGCAGTTGCCCGAGCGGATCGCCTCCCACTTCGACTGGAGCGGCACCGCCAACGGCTGGATGAACCGCACCACCTTCACCGCCACCATGCTCGCCGTCGGCCTCGGCATCCCCGCCCTCGTCATCGCCGCCATGCACGCCCTCCGGTTCATCCCCGCGGAATACCTCAACGTCCCCAACCCCGGCTACTGGAGGGCCCCCGCGAACCACCGGAAAGCCTGCGACATCCTCGCCGCCTCCTCCCTCTGGTTCGGCAGCGCCTTCCTCATCTGGCAGGCCTTCTTCACCCACATGATCGTCGCCGCCAACCGCGCCACCCCGCCCGCCCTCGACAGCGGCAAAGCCATCCTCCTCACCCTCCCGCTCCTCGCCTTCATCCTCGGCTGGATCACCGTCCTCATCACCCGCTTCCACCGCATCCCCACCCCCTGAGCCCCCAGCGGCGGCGATTTCCAACCGCCCCCTCAATCAAAATCCAATACTCAACTTCTTCTCTTCCTCCGCGTCTTCCTCCGCGTCTTCCTCCGCGCTCTCCGCGTCCTCCGCGTTTCGATCCACCTCATCTTCCTCAGTCTTCCTCAGTCTTCCTCAGTCTTCCTCAGTCTTCCTCAGTCTTCCTCAGTCTTCCTCAGTCTTCCTTTGCGTCCCTTCGCGACCTTTGCGACTTCGCGGTAAATCTTCTCTTCCATTCGTCGATCATCGCTCACCCTCATCTCTCATCGATCACCTCCCCCATGCCCGCGCTCCTGCTCATCCTCGCCTGCGCGCTCTGGGGAGTGAGCTTTCCCCTCGTCAAGGCGCTGCACCTCGAGCAAACCGCGCGCATCCCCGCCGCCACCAGCCTCTTCCTCGCCTCATGGATGCAGACCGCCCGCTTCGGGCTCGGCGCCCTCATGCTGCTGCCGTTCGTGTTCGGGAAAAGCCGTCCCACCGCCAACGAAATCCGCCAGGGACTCGTCATCGCCCTCTGGGGAGGCCTCGGCATGTGGGTGCAGGCGGACGCCCTCGCCCATACCGAAGCCTCCACCTCCGCCTTCCTCACCCAGGCCTACTGCATCTTCCTGCCGCTCTGGGCCTGCCTGCGCACCCGCCGCGGTCCCGGCGTTAAAATCCTGCTCGCCACCGCCATGGTCCTCGCCGGCGGCGGCATCCTCTCCGGCATCCGCCCCGACCACCTCCGGCTCGGGCGTGGCGAATGGGAAACCCTGCTCGCCGCCTTCCTCTTCACCTTCCAGATCCTCAGCCTGGAAAACCCGCGCTACCAGGGGAACCGCGGCATCCCCGTCAGCTTCGTCATGTTCCTCGGCATCGCACTGCTCTTCGTGCCCGTCACCCTCATCACCGCGCCGGACGTGGAAAACTGCCTCACCGCCGGAGCCTCCGCCGCCTCCCTCCTCCTCATCGCCGGCCTCGCCCTCTTCTGCTCCGTCGGCGCGTACGTCCTCATGAACGTCTGGCAACCCCGCGTCCCCGCCACCGAGGCCGGCCTCATCTACACCATCGAGCCCGTCTTCACCGCCCTCTACGTCCTCGTCCTCCCCCAGTGGCTGGGCACCCTCATCGGCGCGGACTATCCCAACGAAACCCTCACCACCCGGCTCATCACCGGCGGCGCCCTCATCCTCGCCGCCAACCTCCTCATGCAGTGGAAAACCCCGCCCCACCTCCCACCCGCCGGCCCCGTCTGACGCCCGCCACCGGGACCGCGGAATTCATACAATTTTTCATAAACAAGGTGACTCTGATCCCGAGTCGCGGCTCCGTGGACTGCGTGCGGCTCGCTGCCGCTTTCCTCTGCCAGCTCGCTGGCCGGGACGGAGGTTCGAATTCATAGGGCGCGCCTTCCCTTGTGCGACAGCCTGCGGAGCAACCAGGAGTAATCAATGATTCGCTGTGGTTCCGCCGTGTCAGCAAGCTGGCTACGGAAAGCGGCAGCGGGCTGCGCGCATTCCGAAGGCTTCGCCGGCTCCGATCGTCACTTTATTTTCGTAAACTGATATCATGCCACACAAAACACACCAACCGCCCGCCGCCGTCCCCCTGAGACCGTCCTCCCCACAACGCCAGGAGAATGCCTCGAACTCCAAAGCACCGGATGGCCCGTGATCGCCCGCCCCTCCAGCCCATGGACGGGAGGACATGGAGTTCCCACATGAGGGTGAAATCCGCACCCTTCTCCATCATCATTGCCCCAAAGCCTGGCGCAGCTCGCTCTTCAATGCTTCGCTCTCGATTTTCGAAATCCATTCCTCCGCTTCTTTTTTCTGACCCAATTGGATATGGCTGGTAGCCACGAGGACCCTCACGACATCGGGCGTGAGCCGCTCCTCCTGCTTGTTGAGCTTTCCGAGTTCCACCAGGTCCGGCGGCTGGTTTTTCCCCAGAAGATCCCAATCGATTTCCTCGATGGCCTTCCGTCCTTCGGAAATGACCAGGTCATGCCTGCCTTCGTTTTGGAGGATGGACAGCAGGGCCAGTCTCGCAAATTGCCCCTGCCAGGTTTTCCCATTCTTCGCGCTGAGACTTTCAAACGCTTTCCTCGCTTTGTCGTAGGACCCCCCGGCATCCGCTTCCGCCCGGTCGACTTCAATCCGGCCGATCAGGAACCCGGCCGTCAGGGCGTCTGTCGATTTCTCATCCGCCTTGATGATCCCCTCCAGCATTCCGATCATTTGATCATAGTTCCGCTGGTCGGCGACATAAACCATCTTCCACACATCCTGGATCCGCACCACGGTCCCGCCCTCCGGGTTTTCGTCACCGGGTTCGGCACCATGAAGCAGGCAGGCCGAAGCATGCAGGGAAACGGCGATCAACGCGGAAAGCGGATATCGGATTTTCATAACGGTTGTCACCATGAAGCGCGCGGGACGGATGTCCACTTGTAGGAATTGCGGATCAGCCCCTTGGTTCGATGGAAATAATAATACATTCCGCCATCCGCGTCTATGGCGCAGGCGTTCCGGCCCGAGCTGTTCTCGTTCGCAATCTTCCACGCGCCGATGTCTCCGGACGCGGTCCTGTTGGCGAACCACGAACTGATGATGGCGGGAGTTCCCTGGGTATCCAGCGGCGCCTTGTAGTTGTAGCCGAGAAGCCTTTTCGGACCGCTCGCCGCCCACTGCTCTCCTGAGAACACATTGGCGGTCGGCCCCGGCTCCGTGACACCATCTCCGGTATTGTCGTAATTTCCGTTATAGTCGTTAATATCGAGAACGGAGCACCCGGCGAAAATCACGACCTCGAGATCATCCTTCCAGTCCACCGTGCCCGGAAGCACGCTGGCGATGGAGCCGTCAACCGACATGCCGTGTGATGAGAGATACAGGATATCCGCCTGGTTCCGATACAAACGACGCTTCGACCGTGTGTTGATCATCTGGACCTGCAGATACACGGCTCCCCCGAGACGGGGGTAGTCGCCGATCGCCTTGGCGCAAAATGGAGGTATCTCACCCGCAGCCACGGTTTTCGCGGTATCGTTTTCATTTCCATTCTCGCGGCTGGGAACCAGCCGCATCGAGTCGGGAAGGAGGCCGGCGCGGGCGTCGAAAATCTCGGAATCACCGAAAGACGAGCTTCCGGGATCCTCGACACTGGCGAACTCGTTCTCACTGCTGTTGAAACGGTCGAGTCCCGCTTCAACGACCGAAGGCTCCACGGTCACCCATATCTCGGTGCGGCTCGGAGAAATCTTGTAGGTCGGATTGACAGCGTCGATCCACGTGATGAAGTCTGGATCCTCATTGAATTTGAACAGCGCGAATTTGAGTCCGCAAAGCTCGACTTCCTCGTTTGCCGGAATCTGGCCTGAAAGCACCAGCTTTACCTTGAGAGGCTGCCCTTTGTCGATGATGTTCCCCCAGCGCTGCGCCATCGCCGCCGACTGCCATTGCGCGTCGGTCGAAGTCTCCGGCTGGTAGATGATCACTTCATCGACATCAAAAATCCGGATGTTGATCGTTGCGGTGGTCCTGGGACCTCCGTCGCCTTCGGGCGTTTCCTCGTCCGGATCGACCTCCGCCTTAAGGGTGAGCGATCCCTTTTTCAATGCGGTGACGGTGAATCTTTCGCTGCCCCTGTGCCAGTCGTGTACTCCCTCGCCCTCATGCCCCGGCTCGGTGATGTCCACCGGGGTCCCGAGAGTGTAGTCGCCCATCGAAACGATCGAAGGATCCCCAGACTGGGCGGTGAGCGTGAGCTTGCCTTTCAGATCCCTTTCACGAGGCGTGTCCGTGGTGACGATGCTATGGTCCACAATGAACGGAATCGGACATGCCACCGACAGTTCACCCTCTTTCGGAGCCAGCAGGACAATTGTCTTGTCCTCATCCGAGACGAACGCGTCTCCCAGGTTGGGTTGTCCTTCGCTTTCCGCCATCATGCCGATCACCGATCTCCCCACCAGGTCGGAGTCCCGGACCGGTTCCTCCGCAGGCGGTTCCCCCTGGACCTGCAGCCGGCTTGCAAGAAACCCGGGAACACCTTGTTCCCAGCTCAAGACGGTCCTTCCCACCTTGCTCCCGTCGAAGTTTCCACCGTAAATGTCGATGGCGACCGAGTAAGTCACGCCTTGGACCGCCTCAAAAATCACGACACTCGCACGGCCGTCCCCATCGTCATTCGATCCGATGGTTTCGAGATCGTCGACCGACGTTCCCGTGTAAATGCCTAGAACGGTGTCGAACGCGCTGCCGCTCGTGCGGAACGTGTAGGTGTCGGTCTGAGGCGCGGTCCAGCGATACCAGATCGAATGCCCCGGGGCGCTGCCCGCGTGCGCGGGCTCGCCCGTTTCCGCCGTGCTTTGCCGGATGCTGCCACCGGTCGTTCCCGAATCACCTGAAATCAACTGCGCGTCCGCGAAATCGTCGTTCGAGCCGGTCAGTTCGTATGACAATTTGAAAAGACCGGCTTCGTTCCCGAAGCTATCGACCATGATACGGTATGTCTGTCCTGCCGTGACGGAAAACACCAGCTTCGCCCGAAGCGTGTCATTGTCATCCTGCCAGGCGATTTCCGCGAGCGCGCCGACCGACGATCCCTGGTATGCGCCCAGAATGGTGTTGATCCGGCTTCCCGCCGTATCGAAGGTCACGGTCCCCGTGGCGGGAGCCTGCCAGCGGTACCAGACGGAATGCCTTCCTTCATGATGCTGGTGCTCCGGTTCTCCGCTCTCCTCGGTCGCGTCAAGGGTGCTGCCGGTGACTTCTCCATAAAAACCGGAGATTTCCTCCGCATCTGGAAAATCATCGTTGGCGGGTGGTGTTCCACCCGGGGCGGGCGGAGCGACCGGCATCCAATTCAGGAAGAATTTGCCCGTTTGTCCTTCCGCACCATCGACGGCGATGTGATATGTCTGACCCGAGACAGCTTCGAATTCAACAGCACTTTCCACCGTGGAGCCGTCATCATTACCCGCCTCGAGGGTCAGGGTCTGGAGGCTCGAACCCTTGAACACGGCCAGCACCGTGTCGAAATCCGTGCCATCGCCCAGATAAGTCACCGGGTTATCGTCTTCCAATTTCACCAGAGAACCGGTCTGGAACCGATATTTCCGGCTCTCCGGAGCCTGCCATGAATACCAAACCGTGGCTCCGGTCTGGTTGCACAGGTAGCCGCCCTGTGAAGAAACCGCCGTGAAATCCATGGTCAGGAAAGTCGGCTCGTTCGCTTCCAGCGTGGCTCCGCTGTTTTTGGAACTGAGCCCCCCCTCGTTGCCGGTTATGGTCCGGGCGTTGGCAAAATTGTCATTCGACAGTGACGAAGACACGGTTTGCGCGCTGAAAACGACGCTGCCGCCGTTGGGGCCGCTCGTGACTGTCGCGGAGATCGAACTCGTCACATTGAACCCGCCGGGCTGCCCATACAGGACCCCGCACTCTCCGTTCGAGTCGGTGAAACTCTGGACGGTCGAGACCGAACCACCCGGAGGGATAGTGAGGAGCCCGCCGCCGGAAACCACCTGGAAGGTCACCCGGACATTGGAAAGCGCTTCCCCTCCGGCATCCGTGATCCGGACGACCAACGGAATGGGGAGCCGGGACGAAGGTGGGGAAATCTGGCCGTCTCCACCATAAATCTTGATCTGCGGCAGCATCCGGCTTCCGTAATCCTTCGGGTCCGTGTCCTGCTGGTATTCCTGGGAATTTGAATTCCCGTCGGAGTCCCAATCAAGCGTCGCATCGGCCGCGTTGAGCGGATTGAAACCATGAAGGATTTCCCAACCGTCCGGCATTCCATCCGCGTCGGTATCCGGATCATCCGGATCCGTACCAAGTTCCGTCTCCCGCGCGTCGGGCAGGCCGTCACCATCCGCGTCCGGTCCGGCAGGAAAACTTTGAAAGCGAAGCGAAAACACGGCCTTGAGCTGGCCGATGGTGACCGGAGCGTTGTTGGCATCCACCGGTGTCGCGGGATTCCACGGGAAATATCCATTTTGAGTGTAGTCCGCATTCCCGGAGACCTGCCAGTAATGGGTTCCCAAAATGGCATTGCCGTCATGGTTCTGCTGGATCTGGTCCAGAACCCATGACGGAGCCGCTGCGTTGAGACGGTTGTAGAAAGGGCGCGCTATCGCCTTGAGCTGGCCGAGAAGAAGCGGAGCCCGCTGCTTTTCCGACCAATCCGCGGGTTTTGGATCTGGTACCGCCAGATTGATGATGCGGTCCAAATGATCCGGAGGTGTTCCCTCGAGGTCGGCTCGCACCTGAATGGCGAGATCCGTCGCCGCCGAGCCCAAAGCCTTTAGGGCCTTCGACGTCATCCACTTCGCCTGCCCCACGTTGGCCATGGCACGATTGTCGGCAGGAGCCCCTTCCTCGATCACGGGCGAACTCCCTGTGGTCCACCATTCCGGAGGGGCTTGGGCGGCAGCCACGCCCCCGCAAATGAATGACGCCAGCAGGCACAGGAGCGAATGTCCCATCGAGAGGTTTGATCTGAGCATAAAAAATAGTTGAAACGCGATTCTTCAAGGGGCCTCCCGGTCCGGGCTGCCGTTTCCAAACACAAGCGGTCGGGGATGGATCAGTCGTAAATCCCCATCGAGATGTCACCCTGCCGCTCCTCGATAACCACCCTGCCCTTGAGCCGGGTGTGACCTTCCACCACCAGGGCCTCTCCGCCGTTGTCGGAAGCGGCATTCGAAGGATCCGCCAGCGCGGAAACGCCCACGGCCCGTGTTTTCCAAGGAGTGTTGGTGAGGGTCGTCTGTCCGAAAACGTGCGCCTTTTCCGTGGAAGCATTGCCCAGCACGCTGGTGTTCGCCCCCTCACCGACGGCGTTGGCACCGATGACGATGGAGTTGTCGTCGTCGTCATCCTTGCCCCGGACGTTGGCTCCGATGTAGACGCTGTTGTCAGGACTGCCGAGTCCGCCGGAGATGGCCTGGAACGAACCCGCGTCATACCCGAGGAAGACGTTGCTGCTTCCGCCCGTATTGTTCCGGCCGGCATTGCGTCCGGTGGCGGAGTTGAATTCGCCCGCGGTGTTGTTGGATAGGGCGTTGGACCCGGTCGCGGTGTTGCCGGAGCCCGTGGTGTTTTCCGTGAGCGCGTTGTGGCCGACCGCGGAGTTGGAACTGCCCCCCGTGCTTTTGTTGAGAGCGTTTCCGCCCAAAGCCAGATTGTTGCTGCCCGTGGTGTTGCTGCGGAGCGCCTGCGCTCCGACGGCGGTGTTCACCTCTCCTGTGGTGTTGCTGTAGAGGGCCTGGAAACCGACCGCGGCGTGACCGGCTCCCGTGGTATTGGAATAGAGCGCGGTGGATCCGGTCGCGGTATTGGTGCTGCCGGTGGTGTTGTTGCGGAGGGCCTGGTAACCGGTCGCCGCGTTGTTGATGCCGGTGGTGTTGTATTGAAGGGCCTGCGCACCGCTCGCGGTGTTGTAACTGCCCGAGGTATTGGTTCCGAGGGACGCATACCCGTTGGCGGTGTTGTTGAAGCCCGAGTTGTTGGAATAAAGGGCTCCGGCGCCGCTCGCCGAGTTGCAATATCCGGTGGTGTTGCCGCGGAGGGCCTGCACCCCTGCCGCGAAATTGGCGTTGCCGGCGGTGTTGAGATAAAGCGCCTGATATCCGATCGCGGTGTTCTGGGAACCGGTCTCGTTGTAATAGAGGGCCATGCTCCCGTGGGCCGAGTTGAAATAGCCCGCTGTGTTGGTGCGGAGGGCCCCGGCACCGGTCGCGGTATTGTCATAGCCGCCGGTGTTCGCATAAAGCGCCTGGTTGCCGAACGCGGAATTGGAATTGCTGGTGGTGTTCGTGAAAAGCGCCTGGCTCCCGAACGCGGAGTTGCCGGCACCGGTGGTGTTCCCGGCAAGGGCGCTGCCTCCGACCGCCGTGTTGCTCGCGATGTTGCCGCCGCCCCGTCCCACCTTGACGCCGTTGATGTCTCCCTGCACTCCGAGGCCGCCGGAAACGACAAGAGCGCCCGAGGTCGGATTGGAGGAGGAGGTGCCGGAGGTCACATTCAACTGGCCTGCCGTCACCTGGAGACCGTTGGAGAAGACCGGCGCGATGGGGAAAGTCAGGGCTCCCGTGGTACCGGCCGTCAACGCCGTGATCGAACCCACCTTGATGCCGCCACCCGTGGACGGCAAATTGATGATGCCCGAGTCGGGCGAAAGGAAAATACCCGTGGCGCCACCGGTCTTGTAGAGGGTGAGGATGTTGTCCGAACCCAGCAGCATCTTCGTCCTTGCCGAGAGCGTGAGGTTGTCTTGCCAGGCATAACCGCCGCCCGCGTCGCTGGTGCCGAAGGTCGCCAAATGGTTCGTGCCGTCATACTCGATCTGCAGTGCTGAGGAAACCGATCCGACCTCGATCCCTGTTCCCGCTCTCAGGCCGTGCGTGATGATGACGTTTCCGTCCGGGGTCCCCGTCACGATGAATTCGTCGTTGGAATCAAGGGTGGCGGCCGCATGAAGCATCGCGGGAGCCAGCACGAAGGCGGTCATCGCGAGCCGGACGGAGGAGGACAGGTGTGGATTTTGCAGGGTCGGTTTCATCGGACGGATGGTGGAGATCGGTGGTTGGTTGGAGAGTGTTTTTTGATGGCCCGCGCTCATGTCACCGGATGCGTTTCTCCGGTGCGTGATGGCACGCGGGTTCACGTTTTGCGGTGAGATCCGCGGACAGGATCGCCCCCGTCTTCAGGAGGCATTTCCGCTTTCTCTCCTCGGTCGGGAGTCGGCGACGGAATCACGGCAGTCCAAGCCGTTGTGAGTGACAGCCACTTCCCGGTCGGGGGATCGCACCGCTTTCACTAACAGGACCCAACCAGACACCTCCCCCCGGCGTCAAATTCTAATATCGGAGCCACAGGCGGCTCCGCACCATCATCTGTTAGATCCATCGGAATTACTTCCGATTTGAGCAGGGAGCACCTCTTTTACTCCCGGAATCTCATGTACGAAACAATACGATTATGAACCACTTGGAACCACACACACCCGGCCAGGAAGACCGGCCGGGCACCAGATCCGTTCAAAGCCAAAAATGGCTTCACCGCTGAAAAATTTTCACGATCCCCCGGACGCACACGGAAGCAATCCTTCCCCGATCATCACTCCACCCGGACCACCTTCGGCATGAACTATCATTACGGCACCGGAGCCGTCATGAGCGTCCCCCACGAACAAGGCAACCGCCCGCAACGCTTCTACCCCATCCTCGCCCGCTAGGAAATGCCCCGGGACACCGGCGCAAGAGGGGCATCGGAGGATGTTCTTCCCCCCTGTGGCGACAAAACCATCGCCGCTCCAAACAGTGGGAAAGGCCTTGAACTTGTCCGGAGTTCGCGCTTCAGCGGACCGCTGAAGCGTGCTTCTTCCGAACCGCCTTGAAGCCGTCCGCAGTTCAAGCTTTAGCTTGCTCTTTCACCTTCGCCCGGACGTCCGCAGTTCATGCTTCAGAGGCTGTGGGAAAACGGCAGGAGCCACCTGTGGCACCGCCTGTGGCAGTGTGAACCGGAGCGGCGGAACGTGTCCGCCCGTGCGGCAGACGTGGTTCTCAAAAAACGAACCAAGGAGAACCGCCCATCGGCGTGAACTGGAATTGCTTTCAGGTTCTCCGGATCATCAGGACCGCCTCATCCCGTCATCCCGTCATCCCGTCATCCCGTCATCCCGTCATCCCGTCATCCCGTCATCCCGTCATCCCGTCATCCCACCTCCCATTGAAACCCCGCCGGAAAACTTGCCAAACGGAACATCCCCATCGATCATCATTCCACCATATACCACCCTCCCATGACATTCCTCATCAAACCGACCCTGCTCCTGCTGGCCTCCTCCCTGTTCTGCGGAAACGCCCTCGCGGCGGATGACAACACGGCGGCCGACAAAAAACTCCCGGAAGCCGCCAGATTCTTCCTCGCGGACGATTCCAAGCTCGGCATCGATCCCGGCAAGGGAACCAAGGTCCGCGCACAGGTCGCGAAAAGCGCGGCACGCATCAAGATCGTCCCCGGCCTCACCGATCCCCAGTGCGTCAGCCTCATGACCGACCGCGATGTCTATCTCCTCCACCGGGATTGGAAAATCTGGGCCGAGACACGCCCCGAGGACGCCCAGGCGAGAAGGACCTTCGATGCGAACGCCACCTTCAAGGTCAACCACCTGCCGAATGGCGAGATCAGGCTGGAATCCAAAAACCGCCCCGGAGAATTCCTCGTCGTGGAAACCGACAACAACCTCTCCCTGAGCAAACCCGCCGAAGGCCTCCGCCTGAACTTCCGCGTCGAAGGCAAACCCGCGAAGTAGCTCCCCGCAACCGCCTTCCCGCGACCGCCCTCTCAACGCTCAAGATAGCAGCACCCAAGATCGGGCCCTCTCATCACCCCGGAGGGATAATGGACCTTAGCCGGTTGGCGAAAGCCACCGGAACAGGGCCCCACATCTCTGACGCCCCGGCAGGGGCGGCGGAAGGGTGTCGTCCACCATGGATGCGGAGTTTCCGTCGCCCCTGCCGGGGCTTGATTGGATGGGATATCGCATCCCCGTGGTTCGCGCCAACCGGCTAAAATCCGCCGATCCCTCCGGGCCGGAAGATACACGAAAAAGCCCCTGACGCCGTGCCATTCGTCTCTCCTCCTCACAACTCCTCACAACTCCTCACAACTCCTCACAACTCCTCACAACTCCTCACAACTCCTCACAACTCCTCACAACTCCTCCCCATGCCTGTTCTCACCAATAAGGTGATTACGGAACCAGAGCATTGGGCACCCTCTTCAATCCGTAAATCTGTGTAATCAGTAGTCAAACAACCATTTTATTGGCGTAAACCGGTATCACAACTCCCCCTCCTCTCTTCCTCTCAACCATCAACTTCTTCGCGCCCCTTTGCCATCTCCGCGGTAAATCTCCTCCCCGCATTTCGAATCATCATCTTCTCCTCATCGATCATCGATCACCCTCGTCTCTCATCGATCATCCTCCTCTTCTCACTCGAAATCAAAATTCCTCCGCCGCGTCGGCTGGAGCTTGAACCTCCCACCGTTCGCCGCGCGGATCGGATCGAACACCTTGTCCATCCCCACCCCCTTGATCTCGCACACCTGCGCCATCAACTCCCCCAGGCGTCCCTTCGGGAAACCCCTCTCCTGGAACCACGTCAGATACTCGATCGGCAGGTCGATGATCGGCACCCCCGCGGGCGGGTAGGCCTTCATCCCGAACTTGCCGAACGGCATCCGGGCCTTGCCGATCTCGATCAGGAGGTTTCGGAAATCCTCGCGATCGATCTCGTTCGGCCCGTCCATGAACGGAAAATCAGTTGCTGGCCGTCGTGGTCTTCGGGCTGTTCGCCTTGAGAGCCCCTTCCGACTGGCCCTTCGCCCATGACTCGAACGGAGCCATCGGCGTGACTTCCATGGAGCCCACCATGTTCGCGTGGCCTTCCCCGCAGAGCTGGCCGCAGACGACGAAGGTCTCCAGCGCCTTCACCGGCGTGAACCACATCGGGATCTCCTTGCCCGGGATGGCGTCCTGCTGGATGCGCATCGGGACGATGGAATAGTTGTGGATCACGTCCTTGCTGCCGATCTGGAGCACGGTGGGGTGGTTCACGGGAAGCTTGAGGATCGGGCTGGTGAAATCATCCAGCGCGTTCGGGTCGGTGTAGTCGATTCCCAGGTCGTTCGTGCCGGAGATCAGAGCGGGGTCCACGCGGCCGAACTTGCCGTCCAGGCCGGGGTAGTGATAGGTCCAGCCGAACTGCCAGCCCACGACGCGCACGCGTACCGGCTGGAGGTCCTGCACCTTCTTCCAGTTGTCCACCCGGTCCGCCCACAGCGGGAACGCGAATCCGAGGAGCAGCACCGCCTCCACGATGATCACACCCACCTCGAGGTGGCTGGAAAGGTGGCTGCGCACCCCTTCATACGACGCCTTCGGGTGGTTCTTGTGCCAGAACCGGAAGATGCAGTAGAGGAAGAAGATCGTCCAGCCGATGAACAAGGCGAACATGAACCAATGCACGACATCGATCATGTGATCCACCTGGCTGCCGTGGCTGGAGAAATTTTCGGGAATGCCGAGGAACTTGGAAGGACTCATTTTATGGAAATTCTAAAATCTGGAATGCGGAAAATGGAAGGACGGGACCGGAGCCGGGATCAACGCGCGGCCGGCACGGCGGGAGCCGCCGGCGCCACATAATCATCGGACAACGCGGGATCGAAATGCTCGCGCTCGCGCCGGGCGATGCGGAACATGAAGAATCCGATGCCGCCGAGCATCAGGAGGACCACGACGAGCAGGAAGAAAATCGACCATCCGGCGGCGTCGCCACCACCTTCCACCATGCTGACACGGCAGGTGGAACAAGCGAGGAATAGGGAATTGGCGGTCATGATGGGTGGATGCGTTGGATCAGGAACTCCGTCGGGAAAACCCGGGTCAGATATGATGGTTGACGATCTTGCGGTAGAAACAAACCCCGTACGCCGGCATCACCAGCGCGCCGAGGACGCCCACGATCCCCAGTGTCGTCACGATTCCGGACTTCTCCGGAGCCAGCAGGAAGGACCACAGCGCGAGGAACGTGCAGAGCAGGGTGCTGACGGTCACGAAGACAATGTGGAATCCTTTGAGCGACATGGTATCGGGTGGTGGTGGTTAGCGGTGGGTGGGGGACAGCAGGATCAAGGGTGTCTTGGACTCCTTGCCGTAGAAAAGCGGGTCGTTGATCGGGTCGAAGATCGCGAGCGCCGAAAGGAACGCCAGGCTGCACACCATGCACAATCCCGAGCCGAAAAGCCAGTAAACCGCTTTTTTCTCGTGGTTCAAGTGCATGAAGATGAACGCGACGAACATCGCCTTCGTGGTGGCGATCATCAGACCGATGATGGCGTCCCACTTGTCGAAGCCGTGCTGGCCGAAGTCGAGGAACTCGAACCACGCCACCGCCACCGTCAGACAGGTGCCGCCGAACAACACCGCGCCGATGAGCATGTAGAGGCGCAGGGACTTTTTGATTGCTTCAGGATTGTCAGCCATTTGCTTGGGAAATTGGAAATTGGGAAAAAGGTATCACCTCGGGGGTTTACATCAAATACAGGATCGGGAAGACGAAGATCCAGACAAGGTCCACGAAGTGCCAGAACAGGCCGCCGACTTCGACGCGGTTCGCAAGCCACTCGGGATTGGAGTCATACATCTTCTTGCCGAAGAGCAGGTAGTAGGCGAGCACCAGCGCGCCGCCGATGACGTGGAGGCCGTGCAGGCCGGTCATCGTGAAATAGATGGCGTAGTAGGTGTTCCAGGCCGGGGTGAACTTCGCGGCGAAGCCGATCTGCTCGCGCGGCACCGAGAAGTGCGGGAAGGTTTCCTTGCCGTGGCCCTCGGCCGCGTGGCCTTCCGCAGCGTGGCCGTGGTCTCCGGCCTCCTCGGCATGCGGATTGCGCGCCTCGTAGTTCGGTCCCATGAACTCTTCCTTGATCTTGGCGGCGCTGCTCAAAGAGATGCCGTGCTTCTCCTCGCCCATCTTGGCGAGATCCTTCCAGCCGAGGCGGTAGAGTTCCTTGTGGGTCGGCACGCGCTTGGGATTGCCGTTCTTATCGACACCATACTCCTTCAGAAGACGCTCCTTGAGCTCCTTCATCTTGCCCAGGTGCCACTCCCACGCCTCTTTCGCGAACGGGCTGTTCTTGATGAGCCATGAGTTCTCGATGGCCACTTCCGGGTCGATGCCCTTCTGCTCGGCCTTCATCACGAGGTGTTGGAAATCGATCGCGTCCACGTAGTGGAAGACCATCGGGCTGGCGAGCAGCTCGCCGCTCACCACGGTGTCGTCACGCAGGGTCGAGGTGCCGTCGGCTTCCTTGATGTCGCGCGGCTTGAAATCAAGCTTGGTCGGAGGATTCACGTCGAACGCAACGCTCGGGATCTCGCCCAGCAGCTTCGGCGCGAGGGCCGTCATGTCGATGTTCACGTCGGCGGCGAACTGCCAGTCGCTCTTGCCTTTGTTCTTCGCCTTGGCGTCCTTCCACTCGCTGCGGAGCGCTTCCGTGCGGTAGTGGCCGTTGTGGCTGCGGGCCGCGAGGTGGGCCTTCTTGATTTTTTCCAGCAGGGCGACCGAGAGCGTCTCGCCCGCCTTCGCGATCACTTCGGCCGGCTCGCCTTCCTTCGTGATCGCCGCCACGTCCGCGGAAAGGACGATCTGCGCGTTGTGGTGCTTGGCCTCGGTGAGGAATTCCTCGACCCATGGCTTGTAGAAACGGACGGTGTTGAAGGTGAGCTTCGAGGCCTTCACATAGATCATGTTCTCCTCGATCTTGTCACCGTTGTGGTCGAGCACTTCCTTGCCGCTGTCGTCCTTCTCGTAACCGAGGTGGCCTTCAAGCACGGTGTAGTCCTTCAGGCGCAGCGCCTGGTGATGGAACTTCACGTTGTACTCGATGCCCTTGAGGACCATGAACACGAGCGCGCAGAGCACCGTGATGGTCATGTAGACCTGGAACATGCGCCAGTTGCGCAGCTTGAGCTGGGCCCATGCGAAGACCACCGTGACGGACGAGAAAATCAGCACGAACGTGTTGATCAGACCGGGCAGCACGGGCAGCGTGCGCTCGGGCCACGGATAGTCCGCACCCAGGCGGAGGAAAACGTAGGCCGAGAAGAAACCGCCGAAGAGCATGACTTCGGAAGCAAGGAACAACCAGATGGCGATCTTCGAATTGAAGAGACCTGTGTCCTTTCGGGGTGTGACGACGTAGGGAATTTCCATTTGAGAAAAAAGTGATGGGCCGCGGGTTCTCGGGTGGGATTAGTGTTTCGAGTCCGACTTGTCGGCGTGGTCCGTGTGTTTCGGCTCGATCCATTGCGGGAGGAAATCCTCGTCGCAGTCAGGACGGCTGTATTCGTAAGGTCCGCGGTAGGTGACCGGGTCCTTGAGGAAGTTTCCGTGGCCCGGAGGCGTCGGTGTCGCCCACTCGAGGGTGGTGGCGTCCCACGGGTTGTCGCTGGTGACCTTCTTGCCATACTTCCACGAGGTGAAGAGGTTGATGATGAAGAAGATCTGGAAGAACGCCATGGTCCAGGCACCCATCGACATGATGATGTTCAGGTCGATTTTCTCCACCACGGTGTTGCCGAAGACGTTCACGCTGTCCGCCGCCTTCGCGAGGTAGGCGTCGCCACCGTTGTACCAGCGGCGGTGGAATCCGGCCATGCCCTGCACGAGCATCGGGAAGAAGATGATGTTCATGCAGATCAGGCTCGGCCAGAAGTGCAGGTGGTTGAGCGTCTTGCTCATGAAGCGTCCGGTGATCTTCGGATACCAGTGGAGCACCCCGGCGAAGAAGCCGAAGAGGATGCCCGGCGCCACCACGTAGTGGAAGTGGCCGATCACGTAGTAGGTGTCGTGCAGGTGGAGGTCCGCCAGGTTGAATGCCAGGGGAAGACCGGTCAGACCACCGATGCCGAACATCGGGATGAACGCGCAGGCCCAGATCATCGGCGGGGTGAAACGGATGGAACCGCCCCACAGCGAGATGAGCATCGCGGTGATGATGACCACGGAAGGAACCGAGATCAGGACCGTGGTGGTTTGGAAGAAGGTGGAGACCGCCGCGCCCATGCCCGTCATGTACATGTGGTGGGCCCAGACGACGAAGGAGAGGAAACCGAGGACCATCACGGAATACACCATCGACTTGTAGCCCCAGAGCGGCTTGCGGGTGTTCGCGGGGATGATCTCGCTGACGCAGGCGAAGGCGGGAAGGAGAAGGACGTAAACCTCGGGGTGGCCCAGGAACCAGAACAAGTGCTGGAACAACAGCGGCGAACCACCGCCGGAGAGATCCGCCAGACCCTCGCTCTTCGTGAAGAGGCCGGATGGCATGAAGAAGGAGGAGTGGCCCACGCGGTCCATGAGCTGCATGATGCCGGCGGCTTCAAGCGGAGGGAACGCGAGCAGGAGGAGGAAACCGGTCACGAGCATCGCCCAGACGAAGAACGGCATGCGCATCCACGTCATGCCGCGGACCCGCAGGTTGATGATGGTGGTGATGAAGTTCACCGAACCGAGAAGCGAGGAGGTGATCAGCAGCACCAGGCCGACGAGCCACTGCGTCTGGCCCGCGAGCCATTGGTTGACCACCTGGCCGTCCGCGAATCCCGCGAGCGGAGAGTAGTTCGTCCAGCCGGACTTGGCCGCGCCGGACTCGAGGAAGAACGAGGCGCACATCACCAGACCGCCCGCGAGGTAGATCCAGTAGCTGGCCATGTTCAGGCGCGGGAACGCCATGTCGATCGCGCCGATCTGCAGCGGCGTCACGTAGTTGCCGAAGGCGCCGAAGCCCAGCGGCACGATTCCGAGGAAAACCATGATCGTCCCGTGCATCGCACCGAACATGTTGTAGGTCTCACCCGTCACCTTGCCGTCCTGCAGCCAGCGGGCCTTCCAGCCGTCGGTGAAGACCCAGCTCATCCACTCCGGCAGCGGCTGGTGCGGATACGCGATGCTCCAGCGCATCACCATCATCAGGTAGAATCCGAACGCGAGGAAACACATCGCGGTGATCCCGTACTGGATGCCGATCATCTTGTGGTCCGTCGAGAAGACGTACTTCGACCAGAAGCCCTGCTCGTGGTGATGGTGATCGTCGTGATGATCCCCGTGGTGGGCGTCGTGCCCGGCGTGTGAAGTGGCGGCGTGAGAGCTCATAATTCCGTCTGGCGGCGTTGGTGGATCAGGAAAATCCGGATCGGGGAAAAGTTAAAAATGATTGAAGGTGGGAAATTGTTTCGGCTCAGGGAGCTGCGGCGGTGGCGGGTGCGAGCGTGATCGGATCGACCATCGTCTTCGGATCGAGCACGTCGCCCGGCAGGGCCTTGATGTGGTCGGCGTCGAGCTCCACACCGTTGACGGACTTGCCGGCGTTCTTGCGCTTGGCGGAAATCTCGAGCGCGGCCTTCGCCATTTCGATGGTCACGACGTCGCCCTTGGCGTTGCCGAAGTTGTTGCGGACGTAGGTCATGATGCCCGCGAGGTCTTCCGGAGTCATGCCGATGCCCTGAGGGGGCATCACGCCGTAGGTTTTTCCGTCCTCCAGCGGTCCCTCCAGACCGTTGAGGATGATCATCGAGAAGCGTTCCGTCTCGCCGAGCACCCACTTCGAGCCGACCAGCGACGGGAAGGTGGAGCCGTTGCCCTTCGCATCGGAGCCGTGGCAGCCGTTGCACTTCGCGGAATAGATCTTCGCCCCCTTCGCCATGTAGGCGGCAAGCGCCTCCTTCGGCACGGCACCCGCGTCCTCCGCGCCACCGGCGGGAGTGCGGACGTAGTCGCGGCGGAAGGTCGAATCATAGGAGAACAAGCGGCCGCCCGAGCCGAGGATCCCGCCGGCGACCAGCAGGACCACACCGCAGGCGACGAAGGCCCAGAGCGAGATCGGCGCGATGCCGTTGTCAGCGATCCGCTTTTCACGGGCGCACGCCGCAGCCTCGCGGACCACGCGACCGTGGGTCTCGGCCACGTTGATCGAGTCGTCGAGATCCGGTTTGGAGTTGTTAGATGACATGGTTTGGAAAAAAATGGGGTCGGAAATTACTTCTTGGCGGCCTTGCCCTTGTCAGGTGCGAAGTTCAGCACCGTCGGCACGGCCTGGTCTTTCTTGAGCGAGAGCAGGTAGGAAACCAGCGCCTTCACCTCCGGGCCCGGCACGATCTCCGTGTCGTCGGTGCCGCCGTATGGCAGCGCGTCCGCGTTGCGCTCGCCCTTGACCGGCTGCTCGTGGAAAAGGAAGGAGAACGACGGGCAGGTGGACTGGTAGTTCTCGGGGATGTGGCGCGGATTGTAGAGGTAGGAATAGAGCCACTGCGTCGCGCTACCGTCCTTGGCGTAGATGGACTCCACGCGGCGGCCGAGGTTCGAGAGGTCCGGACCCATCCGGGAAACACCGATCTGGGCGAACTTCTCGCCGAAGAAATCATACGCGTTCGTCTCGCGGCGGGTGTCGCCACGGTCCGGATCCGCCTTGAGGCCGCCCCAGTCCGGGCGATACAGGTCGTTTCCGGCATACGTCGGGCGCACCACCTGCGTGTGGCAGAGGTAGCAGCCGTTCTCCGCATACACCTGGGCGCCATCCGCCACACGGCCCGTGCGTTTCGGGAAGAAGATGCCCGTCGCGCCGTCCGTCGCCTCATTCAGCTCGATCGGCGCCAGATTGCGCATCTTGATGAATGGCACGACGACGATCGCAAGCCAGGCGACGCCAAAGCTGGCCGAAAGTCCGAGAATAAAAGTGCGGAAGCTCATTAGGAAAAATTCTGAAATTTGAAATTTGAATTCCTGGTTAGTGGGCGGCGCTGGCGGTGCCGGGGCCGGCGTTGTCGATGTCGCCTTCCTCACCGTGGGGACTCACGGCGTGGCCGTGGTCCGCCGCGAGGAGCGTCGGGTGCGAGCTGCGGCGGCCGAGGCGCAGCCACATCAGCGTGAGGTGCAGGAAGAAGAAGATGTTCGAGATCAGGATGAAGATCCAGGCGATCGTCGTCGCCACCGCATACGGATAGGCGCGCGTCGCGGCGGATTGGAACGGAACCTGCCAATCCTCCTGGCCGATGCCCTGCTGAAGACCGCCGAAGAGCGCGATCAGCGCGATCGTCACGATGCCGTAGGTCGAGAACAGGAAGTGGATGGAGATCAGGCGGCGGGACAACCACTCGCGGCGCGTCACGCGGGGGACGATGAAATACACCGCGCCGAACATCACGAAGGTGAAGAATCCATACAACGCGAGGATTTCAAAGCCGTAGCCGGAGAGCGAGAACTGGGTGAGCGGCAGAGTCGAGTCCGGCAGGTTCAGCACCACGGCGGCGAAGGCGAGCACCAGCAGGCCGGTGAGACCGGCGGTGGTGAAGCGCAGCGAGGGGCTGGCGGACATCGTTTCCGGGTTGCCCAGCATCGTGCGCAGCAGGTTCAGCGCGGCGGCGAGGGCCGGCACGAAGAGCAGCGCGGTGGCGGCGGCTCCCACGTAGGGAAGGAAATAAGGGATCGGCGCGCCGGTCAGCTTCTGCATCCCCGCCCATGGAGCGATGATCGCGAGCGACCAGAAACCGAGCTTCGCCAGCGAGTAGCTGTGGACCGCGCGGCCCGTCACCTTCGGAGCGAGGTAGTAGGCGGCGCCGAGCGCGACCGGTGTGAAGAAGAGGAAGATCAGCGCGGACTTGTACCAGGCGTTGATGCCCGCACCCATCACCGGGTGGCCCGGCAGGCAGTGGAGAAGCGTGTTCACCGTGAGGAACACCCATGGGAACCAGACGATCGCGGCGAGGATATACCACTGGGAAATGTAGACGTGGCCCTCGGGACGCACGCGGAACTGGATGAACGACCAGATCACGATCGCGAAATACGTCACCAGCATCACCGGCCAGGTGAAGGCGGGGAACTCCATCCACGGCATGCCCGTGCCGTTGCCGGAAAGGATGCCGATCAGACCGGCGCTGACCACCAGGTTCCAGACGTGGCCGGCGACGAGGATCAGCCCGGCGGCGGTGCACTCCTTGCGGGAAAGACGCGCCATCATCCAAATGATCACCGCGAACGCCGCCTGGAAACCCCAGCCGTAGATGAACGCGTTGATGTGCGCCGGGAAAACACGGCCATACGTCAGCCAACCGCATCCCGAAAGGAATCCCGGGCTGTGGACCTTCGCCGAGGCGATGATCCCGAGGACGATGGAAACCGCGAGCCACGCGGCACCGCTGGTCATGAAGAACATCACCGGATGGCGCAACGAGCGATCAATCCCCGCGCGCAGCAAGGCATCCTGATCTGTGGTGGTTGGAGAGGCAGATGACATCGGCTTTTGAAAAATTGGGAAAAATTACGGTTTCGTGAGTTCGGCCTCGGTGAGCTGCGGCTTTCCGACCTCGCCACGGAGCGGGGTCACCTGCTCGACCGTCACGGCGGACGCCTTGTTGCCAAAGCTGTTGCGGATGTAGGTAAGCACATCGGCGATCTGTTTGTCACCCAGTCCGAGCGGGAACATCCCGGCGGGGAAGGTGTATTCCTTGCCAGCCACCGTGATCGGGCCGGTCAGGCCGCGCATCTGGATGAGCACCAGGTTGGAAACCGGTCCGGTCACCCACTCGGAACCGGCGAGCGGCGGTCCGGCCGGAGTCCCCTCGCCGTTCTGGCCGTGGCAGGCGCCGCAGATCATGTATTCGGCCTTGCCGGCCTCCATCTGCGCCGGGTCGATCGGTGTGTCCGCGGCGGCGGTCGCCTTGTCGATCGCCGAGGTGTCCACCTTCGGCGCGTCGGCGAGTTTCTTGGCGGTCTCGGAACCCGGGACGATCTGCCCCGGAACTTCCACGGCCACCGGCTTCGAGGCGGCGAGCTTCTGTGCCACGACCGGCACGGCGGCCTCGATGGCGGCGTCCGGCAGCGCGGCGGCCTGCGCCGCGTCGATCTTCGCCTTGGTGGCGTAGCGCGGTTTCGCGGCGGCGTCCTCAAGCGTCTCCGGCTCGGATCGGGCGAACAGCCAGATCACGGCCAGCAGCGCGGCGAAGATGAAAAAGGTGCCGATACCCCACCAGAAAGTGGTGAAGCGGACGATCGGATTGTCGCGGGATGGGTCCATGTGCGGGGAAAAAGGAAAAGTCAGTTGAAAACCTCAGTTGGAAACGTTCGCGGACTCGAGGATGCGGGGATCGCGGTTCGGGTAGAGCGAGTGCTGGCCGAGGGCGCGGATGAGGAAGAAGACGAAGGCGGCGCCGATGGTCACGAAGGCGAGGATGTCACCCCAGAACGCGCCGGGAATGGAAACCTGGATCTCGCCGAAGGTCTTCGGGTCGATGTTGCCGAGCGAGATGCCGCGCTCGGGGATCGTGATGAGGTAGTGGTCCAGCACGTGCATGCAGAGCGTGTAGACCGCCACGATGGAGAGCAGCTTCGGGTTCTTCTTCAGCCAGGCCTGGAGCAGCACCACGAACGGGATCACGAAGTGGCCGAAGACCAGCGCGATCATGCCGAGGTTCCAGTTGCCGGTGTTGCGGATCAGGAAGTAGGAGGTCTCCTCCGTGATGTTCGCATACCAGATGAGGAAGAACTGCGAGAAGGTCACGTAGGCCCAGAAGGTGGTGAAGGCGAACATCAGCTTGCCCATGATGTGGAAATGCTCCGGTCCGACGACGTGCTTCAGGTGGCCCTTGCTCTTCAGCCAGGTGCAGACGATCACGCCCACCGCCATCGAGTTCAGCGCGGCTCCGGCGAAGAGATAGACACCCCACATCGTGGAGAACCACTTGTAATCAAGACCCATCGCGAAGTCGAAGCCGGTGAAGGTGATCGTCAGGGCGAAGATAATGAGAGGATAGTTCGAGTGGTAGCGGGCCTTCAACAGTCTCCACGTGCCCGGATTCGGATCGGTGTCCTGCGCCACGGAAAGGCGGCGGTGGCCGATGATCACGGCGCTGAAGGCGATGAAGTAGAAGGCGACGCGGCCATACCAGAACGGCAGGTTCATGAACCAGTACTTGTTGTAGAGCAGGTGGTCCGCGTGGTGGAGGTGCTCCTTCACGTCGCCGGTGGCGGCGCGGTGGATGTTCATCCACTCATAGAGGTAATGCTGGATCTGCGGCAGCAGCAGCGGAAGCGAGAAAAGGAACAACCATGGGAACACCGAGCCGATGTTCTCGAAGGTCCGGCGCACCGAGACACCCCAGCTCGCGTTGGAGACGTTGTGCAGCAGCACCCAGAAGGTCGCGCCGATCGGGATGGTCAGGAAGATGTAGAACGCGAACTCCCAGGAGTAGGCGTAGGTCCCGCGGATCCATGGGCCGAACACCCCGGTGAAGATGAGGACGCTGACGATGGTTCCGACAAGGGCGATGATCCCTGCGATGGTTTTCACTTTCGATACCGAGGACGGATCGAGGTGATCGCCGTTGATCGCGATATCTGAGGATGTGACGTGGTGGTGGGCCATTTCGATAGGATCAGGAAAAAGTTAGTTAGCCTTGGCTGGGGTTTCCTTGGCGGTCTGCAGGGTGCGGACGTAGGCGATGATCGCCCAGCGGTCGCGGACCGGGATGTTGTAGCCGTAGGCGGCCATCATGCCCTTGCCGTTGGTGATGGTTTCGAACAGGCGGCCGTCCGGATACTTGTCGGCCTTGAAGTTGTCCAAGTGGAAATTCGCGATGCCGGGCACGCCATACTGGCTCGTCATGCCCTGGCCGTCTCCGGACTTGCCGTGGCAGACCGCGCAGTAGATGCCGAAGCGCTCCTTGCCGCGGTGGATCAGCGCCGCCGCGTTCTCCTCCGTCAGCTCCAGCTCCTCGGGCATGCCCGTGCCGAAGTAGTCGCCGACGTGGCCGGTGTAGTAGTAACCGGTCTGGCCGCCGAATTCGTATTCAGGAATGCCGCCGATCTCGCGCGCGCCTTCTTCATTGAAGCCGCGTGGCTGGGTCTGGGTGACCGGCAGGCGTCCGCCATGCCCGTCCGCGAAGAACGCGTCCGGCTTCTGCGCGCGGAGCTTGTCCTGCTCGTCCATGTCCGGGAAGATCCGGACCGGCGGCTTGCTGAAGTGCTGGCCCCGGAGCCCGAAGATTCCGACGACGAGCAACGCGATGAGCGCGTAGGTGAGGAAAAAGTAGCGCATCTGAAGTTATGAAATTTGAGAGTTGGGAGTTCGGTTTGTCCGTTCAGGCGTCCTCTTCTTCGACGAGTTCGATGTTGGCTCCGCCGATCGACGCGAGCAGGTCGCGGGTGCCGTCGGCGCTGAATTTGGGGTCGCGGGCCTCGATGGCGATGAAGAATCCATCATCCGTCGCGCGGTGGAACTGGCGGCTGGCGAAAAGCGGGTGGTTGAAGCGCGGCAGCTGCATCAGCGCCAGCAGGCCGAACAACACGGTGAAACCGGAGAAAAGGATCGTCAGCTCGAACATGATCGGGAAGAACGCCGGAACCGTGAAAACGTTGGTCGGCTTGGACTGCACCACCGTCGGGTAGATCACCACCTGCGTGGTGTAGGCCAGCGCGAACGCCGTCGCCGTGCCCGTCATGCCGCCGAAGAAGACGAACCATGGCAGGATCGAGCGCTTCATCCCCATCGCACCGTCGAGGCCGTGGATCGGATAAGGGGAATAGCAGTCCCATTTCTTGAATCCAGCGTCGCGGATCTTCTCCGCGCCCTTGTATAGGGCGGATGCGCTCTTGAACTCGGCCAGATAGCCATAGACGCGTTTGCGGGTGGTGCTCACTTTGAGAGAGTTGGGAGTTGGACGTTGAAAATTACTTGGTGGAGACGAGCTCCTTCTGATAGGCGGCCTCCTTGACCACGCCGTGGTCCGGGTGCTCTTCGTAGTCGTCGAAATGCGGGTCGGACTCCAGCAGCGTCCACTTCACTTCCGCGATGTTGATGCAGGGCAGGAAGCGCAGGAACATGAGGAACAGCGCGAGGAACAGACCGATGGTGCCGACGAAGGTCATCAGCTCCACGCCGGACGGCGAGTAGGTCTTCCAGTCGCCGGGAAGGAACATCCGGGCGAGCGTGGTGCAGATGATGACGAAGCGCTCGTACCACATCCCGACGTTCACGCACATCGCTACCACCATGATGACCCAGAGGTTCTCACGGCAGGCCTTGAACCAGAACACCTGTGGGGAAAGCACGTTCAGCGACATCATCGCCGCGTAGGCCCACCAGTATGGACCGGCGATCCGGAACTTGAAGGCGTCCATTTCGTAGATCGCGCCGGAGTAGAAGGCGACGAAGAGCTCCATCAGGTAGGCGTAGCCGACGATCGTGCCGGTCAGCAGGATGATCTTCGCCATGTTGTCGATGTGCTTCATCGTGATCACGTCGTGCAGGCCGTAGATGAAACGGGCCGGGACCATGATCGTGAGCACCATCGCGAAGCCACCGAAGATCGCACCCGCCACGAAGTAGGGAGGGAAGATGGTGGTGTGCCAGCCGGGGACGACCGAGGTCGCGAAGTCGAAGGAAACGACGGAGTGCACGGAAAGCACGAGCGGCGTGGAAAGCGCGGCGAGGAGGAGATACGCCATTTCATAGTGGCTCCACTGGCGGTTGCCGCCGCGCCAGCCGAGGGCGAAGATGCCGTAGAGGACCTTGCGCAGGCCGGGCTTGCAACGGTCGCGGATGGTCGCGAGGTCGGGAACCATGCCCAGGTACCAGAAGATCAGCGAGATGGTGAAATAGGTGGAAACCGCGAACACGTCCCACAGCAGCGGCGACTTGAAGTTCTGCCAGATTTCATTGGCGTTCGGCACCGGAGCGAGGAACCAGGCGAACCACACACGGCCGACGTGGAAGGCGGGGAAGATGCCCGCGCACATCACCGCGAAGATCGTCATCGCCTCCGCCGCGCGGTTGATGGACGTCCGCCAGTTCTGCCGGGTCAGGAACAGGACCGCGGAAATCAGCGTTCCGGCGTGGCCGATACCGATCCAGAACACGAAGTTCGTGATGTCGAAGCCCCAGAACACCCGGTTCGACATGCCCCACACACCGACACCGGTGGAAACGAGGTAGGTCAGGCCGCCGCCCACGCCGATCATGGCGATCAGCGCGGAGGGGATGAACAGCAGCCACCACAACAGCGGCTGGCGGTTCTCAAGAACGCCGCAGATGCGCTCGGTGATCCAATGATACGAACGACCGCTCAGGATGAGCTTTTCGCGCTCAAGCACCGGAAGTTTCACTCCGGTGTGGTTCTCAGTCGCGTGGTGGGAAGTGGAAGCCATGATTTGAATAGGAAGTTGGTAGAAGACTCAAGATTCAAGACTGCAAGACTCAAGAGAAGAGGTGTTCTTCCGATGGTTGGTTTTGCAGCATTTCATCTTTCTTGTTTCTTGTTTCTCAAAGTCTTGTGTCTTTATGCCATGTTGACGGTCGCCTTGCCGATGAATATCGCGTCCGGCATCTTCGGATTCGGGTTCTTCACGCGGGCCAGGTAGCTGGTGCGCGGGCGGGTGCCGATGTAGTTGAGAAGATCGTAGTTCCGCTCGATGTGCTTGCTGCGCACCATCACCGACTTGTCGCCGTCCAGCAGGTTTCCGAAGGTGATGGCACCGGCGGAGCATGCGTCCTGGCAGGCCACCTTCACGGAGTCCACTGGAATGCGGAGCGTGTTGACGCTGACGTTCATCTCGGTGGATGGCTTGCCGGCCACGAGAGCCTCCTGCTTCTGGCCGCGCTTCTGGCGGATGACGGAGTCCTTCAGGCGCTGCACGCAGTAGGTGCACTTTTCCATCACACCCCGCATCCGGACGGTGACGTTCGGGTTGCGCTGGAGGTGGGGCGCCTCGCCGACCTGCTTCTCGCCGAACGGCCCCTTGTAGAGGTTGTGGGAGATGAGCGGGTTGCGCTTGTTGTAATCGAAGTAGTTGAAACGGCGGGCCTTGTAAGGGCAGTTGTTCGCGCAATAGCGGGTGCCGATGCAGCGGTTGTAGGCCATCGCGTTCAGGCCGTCTTCCGTGTGGATGGTCGCGTTGACCGGACAGACGGTTTCGCAAGGAGCGGATTCGCACTGGACGCAGGCGACCGGCTGGGGAACGAGCGCCGGGTTGTCCTTCACCCACTCCGGAGTGTCCTGGAGCTTGCCGTTCACGTCGGTGTACTTGTCCTGCGTGGCGAAGTAGCGGTCCATGCGGATCCAGTGCATTTCGCGGCCGCGGGCGACCTGTTCCTTGCCGACGATCGGGATGTTGTTCTCCGCCTGGCAGGCGATGAGGCACGAGTTGCAACCGGTGCAGGAGGAAAGGTCGATCGACATGCCCCACTGGTGGAGCGGGTCGCTGAGCAGCGACTGCGGCTTGCCATCCTTGCCGGGGTGGAAGGTGGACGAGCTCTGCGGCTTGTAGAGGGAGATGTTGCTCGGGGCGTGCGAGTCGTTGCCCTGCTTGGCCACGTTCGCGAGCTGCGCGGAGAAGTCGCCCTTGTTCACGTCCTCCTGGGTGGAGATCTCACGGGCGAGCGCGCGGCCATACATGGCGCTGTGCTCCTGCGTGAGCGCCACCGAGTAACGCTTGCCGGTCTTGGAAACCTTCGCACCGGTGGCGAAGTAGGAAGTGGCGGCGGTCCGCAGCGGGTAGGCGTTGAAACCGGTGTTCGCGCCGACGTGGCCGACGTGGCCGACGTTTTTCGTGTCGCGGCCCAGTTCGTCGTCCGCGTTGTAGCCCTGGCCGTAGCCGAGCGGGATGACGATGGTGTTCTCCGCCTGGCCGAAGGAAATCAGCACCGCGATCTCCAGCGACTGGCCGTTGACCTCGATCCTGATGATCGGCTGCTTGCGGTTCTCGCCTTCGCCATCGGGTCCGACCTTGGCGAACTTGTTCATCGCCACACCGTCGATGCCGATCATCGAGCTGACCGGTTCCGGGGTGATGATGTCGTCGTAGATGCCCAGGGCCTTCGCGGTCTTCGGCGCGATGAGCGCGGCGTTGTCCCAGGTGATCTTGGAAATCGGATCGGGAGCTTCCTGCAACCAGCCGTTGTCGATCCAGCGGCCGTCGTAAACCGAGGAGTCCGTCGCGAAAATCACTTCGAGCGACTCGGCCTTCGGAGCGTCCGGGATGGACGGCGCGGAAACGTCCGCACGCAGGGTGGGAGTGGCGGCCGGGTAAACCGAATCCGCGAGGAAACCATCGCGCAGGAGTTTCTTCCAAGCGACATCCCCTTCCCCGCCAAGCGCGGCGAAGGTCGCACGGACGGCGGTGTAGGCGGGCGACGCGGCACCCTTCTCACCTTCACCGCTGAGCAGCTTGCCCTCGGCGGAAAGCAGCGCGAGCAGGATTTCCAACTCGGAAACACACTCCGGATAGAGCGGGAGAATCATCGGCTGGACCACGGTGTAGGTGCCGCGCGAGCTGCGGGCGTCCGACCAGGATTCCAGGTAGTGGGCGACCGGCACGTGCCAGGTGGAGGCGTGCGCCGTCGCATCCGTGCGGATGCCGAAGTGGATGCTGGTCTTCAGCTTCGCGAAAGACTCGGCGAACTTCAGGTCGGCCGGTGCGTCGTAGACCGGGTTTCCCGGGGTGAGCAGGATCAGCGTCTCCACCGCGCCGGAATCGATGTCGGACTTGAGCGAGGCCAGCGTGCCGAGGCCCTTGGTCTCGGTCTGAAGCGCGGCCAGCGGCTTTCCTTCGCCGATGTTGCCGAGGGCGGTGTTGATGGCGTAGGCCAGGATATGGAGGGCGAGCGGTTGGCGGGAACCGGCGACGACCAGCGACTTGCCGGCGTTCGCCTTGAGGTCTTCCGCGAGGGCGTTCACCCACTCGATCTGCTCGGACTCCTTCAGCTCCGGAGCGGAGGCGGTCACCGAGGTCTTCACCCCCAGCGCGCGGGCGATCTGCGCGGCGACGACGGTCACCTGGCTCGGCGAAACCCGCAGACGGTGGTCCGCCATGCCGCCGGTGAGGCTGAACGCGGCTTCCACGATGTAGAGGCGGTTCATTTTCGACGCGTCCGGCTTCGAATCGTAGTTCTTGCCTTCCGGCTTGCGGCGGTCGAAGAACGCGGCCACGGGGCCTTGGTTGTCCGTCTCGGCGAAGTCGCAGTCGAGGGAAAGGATGCGGTCGGCCTTCGAGAAATCGGCCACCAGCTTCACGCCGTCACCGATGGAGGACTCGCCGGAGAGCGCTTCGTATTGATAGAATTTCGCGGCGGAGAACTTCGCGGCCAGCTCCTTCGTCAGGCGGGCGCGGGTCGGGCTGTCGTCCGTGCCGAAGAGGAAGCCCACCTTGGCGGAGGCGTCCTTGGCCAGCGCGGCCACCACGGCGTCCAGATCGGCGCGCTTGGCGGCTTTTCCACCCTTCAGCACCCGCTTCGAGCGCGATGGGGAGTAGAGATCCAGCACCGAGGCCTGGGCGAAGGCGTCCGTGCCGTCGGCATCCGGATGCAGGTTGTTCGGAGCCACGCGGGTCGGACGGCCCTCATAGGTCGTCACCACCAGAGGCGTCGCGCCACCGGAGCGCGGCATCGAGGAAGCATAGTATGTCGCCTTGCCCGGAATGACCCACTCGGGAGCCTTGGTATAAGGGACGATGTAGCTCTCCGGGCGGCGGCACGCGGCCATGCCGAAGCCGGCCAGCGCGGTGGACGCACCCATCAGCTTCAGGAACGAACGGCGCGATGTCTCATCCACCTCGGGATTCGAAAGTTCGGCGGCCCCCTGCGGGAACTCGCGGTCCATCCACTGCCGGAACTCGGCGGTGTCTTCCAACTGGCCCGCACTGCGCCATGCGACCGTGTGATCGCCGGCTGGGGTTTCGGGGTGATGCCAAATGCGCTTGCTCATGTTAGACTGCGGAAATTGTGAATTTGGAAAATCGGACGGACGGACGGATCAATGGTGGCAGGTCGCGCAACTGGTCTTCGGGTTGACCTTGAATTGCTCCTTCAGTTTCAAACCGAGATCCTCGGTGGTCTTCACCCCCTGCTGTGCGAGGTGCGGATTGTTCTTCAGGTAGGTCTCCGCGTCGTAGGAGAAGTTGAAGACCTCCTCAAGCGGACGCAGGTGCTTCTCCGGCGCGCGGTGGCACTCCAGACAGAAGCCCATCGAAAGGCTCTCCGCCTGGTAGACGACCTCCATCTTGTTGATGTCGCCGTGGCAGCTCTGGCAGGAAATGCCGCGGTTCACGTGCGCGGAGTGGTTGAAATAGACATAGTCCGGGGCCTTGTGCACCCGCACCCACTCGATCGGCTTGCCATCGTAGCCGGCGTAGGTGGAATCCATCGAGCGATGCAGCGGCGCGAGCTTCGGGCTGTCGCGCTGGACGTGCTGGTGACAGTTCCAGCAGGTGTTCCCCGTCGGCACGTTCGAGTGCCCCGCCACATCCACGAACGAGTGGCAGTAACGGCAGTCCAGGCCGATCTGGTCGACGTGGATCTTGTGCGAGAACGGAATCGGCTGCGACGGCTGGTAGCCGACGACAGACGTTTTCGGAGTCGCGTAATAAGCGAATGCAAGTGCCACGCCCGCCGCCGCGGTCCCCGCGCAGACAGCGATTTTGAGAGGCAGTAGATTGGACCAGCGAGGAAAAATATTTGCCATGAGGAGGGCGTTGCAGTGCTCAGAGATTGGAGCTTGTGAAATTTTTCACAAGCCGGAACCCGGAGAATTCAGAATTGGTCCGGGCGGCGGGAGGATGCAAAGCTACACCCCCCTTGCAAAGCGAAAAAAGAATTTGCCGCAGATTTTGTAATCGGCCTGCGGAACAGATTCATTTCCATCACCTGACGTCATGAATTCGACCAATTCATCCCCTTCGCCTGCCGCCACTTGCGATAAGCGGCGGATTGTTCCCTCTTGGTAAGCGCGCGCCGCGAGGCATCCTCATTCAGAAACGCCTCGAACGCCCCGCCCGGCGAGATTTCCACCCCCGTCCCGTCCTGCTCCCCGGACGCGGCTCCAGCCCCGGCTCCAGCCCCTACGCCCGATCCAGCTCCAGCCCCGGATCCCCCCTCGAAATCCCCGTTCCTCAACGAAAGTCGATTTTCAATCCGCACCAACCTCTTGAAAACCTGAAAAATCAACCCCAGCACCATCAACAAAAGCCCCGCGCAGAAGAACAGCAGGATTAAAACAACACTCGAAGCCCCCGGATCAGTCATGCCCCCACCCTCCGACATCCCACCCCCCTTGAGAAGCCCAATCCTCTCCCCCTCCCGCCATTCCAGGAACGAGCATTCGAACAGGGACTTTGCTGCCACCCTTTCCCACCGCCCTCCTAGGAAGCAAAGACGAATGGAAGAGAAACGAATTGGCAGGGAGCCATGCCGACTGCCAAGTCACGGAGCCATAGCGAGTGCCAAAAGTCGTTGCCGAAACAACGCACCGATGATCCTCCGGAACGCTGTCCGGAGTTCAAGCTTCAGCTTGCTCTTCCGAATGGCAATCCGGACCTCGTGAAGGAGCGGAGGTCCGTGAACATGCTGTGGCTCGTGAAAGAGCCGGAGTCTGGTGACGGAGTCTGGTCACGGAGTCTGGTGAAAGAGCAAGCTGAAGCTTGAACTCCGGACACCGCTAAGGACCATCAACACCCACCCCTCAACTTCTTCTCCACCCCTCGTCCTCTCCTCGATCATCGATCACACTCACCCCTCATCGGTCCTCTTCTCTTTCCATCAACCATCAACTCTCAACCCTCAACTTCTTCCCCCCCAAAAAAAATCAGGCACGGATCGCTTGCGACCCGTGCCCGGAATTTCACATTACCCCCCAATTATATCCCGGCTGGCACCACCAAAGCGTTATGACCGACTTCCCCCCGGAGTTCGATCCGGCATATGGCAATGTTTCACCGGAACAGGATATGTTGAGAAACACTTCGTATCTTCAGGCGGACCGATCGTGTTTCGTAAGGACACCATGCGGCCGGCCATCCCCAATTGAAAGACCCAACCGGCCCCTAATCCGGCCACTTGTCCTCAAAAACGGCCATAACCCTTGACGGCAGCCCGTTAGGACTCCTTCGGCCCGCCCTTCCACTTGCCCCATGGCTTCTTCTCCTTGTAGGTCGATGCCGGGAGCTCGTCATTGAACTCCGACCGCTGGCCGATCCCCCGTAGCAACCCGCTGATTTCCTTGACCTCATGCAGCAGCTCCAGGGTCTTTTCCATCGACAGCCCCGGTTGCTTCAACTGTGCCTTCACCGCCGCGTCCCGCCGCTGCAGCACCGTCCCGGAAAGCAGCGCCAGCGCCTGCTCCGCCGCCTGCATCCCATCCAGCGTCACCCCCTCCAGCGAGGACGTCTCGTGCGCCAGCGAGAGCCGGTCCGCCTCCGGCAGCGTCGCCAGAAAACCATTCACCGCCGCGTGCGACGCCGGATCCGGCGCGGCCCCCAGGATCGCCTCCAGCAACGGAATGCCCTCCACCCAGCGGTTCGCCTCGTGCAGGGTCTCGAACTGCTCGCACAGGAACCGCTGCGCCTGCCCCGACGAAAGCGCCAGGTGGCACAAAAACGCCACGATTCGGTGCAGCGGCGTCGGCACCGCCGGTGGCGACACCTCGTCCGCCGCCAGCTTCTCCGCGAAATTCTTCTTCGGATTCGCCTTCGCCTTCGCGATCTCATCCCGCAACACCACCGAAGAGGTCTGCAAATGCGTGGCCACGATGTTGATCTGGTTCTCCCGCGCCGCGAAATCCGACATCAGCGCGAGCATCTCCACACACTCCCCCAGCGCCACCGCCCGCTCCGCCGCCGAATCGAACCGCCCCGTCGCCTTGCCCCGCTCCAGCTTGAAATCGAAAAACTCCTTCGCATTCGCCAGCAGTTGCCGGAACGCGTCCGCGCCCTGCGATTTCAAATAACTGTCCGGATCATCCCCCGCCGGCATCTCCACCACCCGCACCCCCAGCCCCTCCGGAGCCAGTTGCCGGTAAGCCTTCTCCACCGCCTCCAGACCCGCCCTGTCCGCGTCGAAGCACAGCAGCACGTTGCTCGTATAACGCTTCAGGATCCGCGCGTGATCCGCCGTGCACGCCGTGCCGGACGTCGCGATCGCCTGCGTGATCCCGGACTCATGGCAGCAGATCGCGTCCAGTTGGCCCTCGCACAGCAGCGCCGCCTTCTCGTTCAGGATCGACTTCTTCGCCCGGTCCAGCGCGAAAAACACCCGGCTCTTCTTGTAAATCGCCGTCTCCGGGGAATTGATGTACTTCCCGCTGTTCTTGTTTTCCCGCAACTGCCTCGCCGTGAAAGCAATCACATCGCCGATCTCATTGCGGATCGGGAACATCAGCCGGTCCTGGAACCTCACGAAAAGGCCCGACTTCGGATTGTTGTCCTCCTTCAGCTTCACGATCCCCGAATCCACCAGCTCCCGCCCGCTGAATTTCCGCGCCCGCGCCCAGTCCAGGAACATCCGCGGATTGTCCGGCATCCACCCCAGCGCCCAGCGATCCGCCATCTCCCGGCCGAATCCGCGCGACTTCAGGTAATCCCGCGCATGCCCCGCCGCCGCGTTTTTCATCAGCAGCTCGTGGAAAAACGCCGTCGCCTCGCGATGGATGTCCATCAGCCGCCCGCGCGACTTCCGCGAGGCATCCGCCTTGGGATCCGACGCCTCCTCGATGATCACCACCCCCGCCTTCAGCGCCAGCTTCCGCACCGCGTCCGTGAAAGGAAGATTCTCATACTCCCGCACGAACGAAATCGCATCCCCCCCCTTCCCGCAGCCGAAACAATGGAACCGCTGCGAAGAAGGCGTGATGTAGAACGAAGGCGTCTTCTCATGGTGGAAAGGACAATTCGCCCGGAACTGCGACCCCGCCCGCTTCACCTCGATGTACGAGCTGATGAGATCGACGATATCCGTCGACTCCAACACCTTCTCCACACTCTCTTTCGGAATCTGCGCCACAGGACTTGCTTGCGCCCCAGACTAAGCCCCACCCGCCCGCCACAGGAAACCAAATAAGGAGGACGGAGATAAAATCCCGTCCGAAGCCCCGCAGAGCTCAAAGGAGAAGCGATACGCGATCGCCCGCACCGCCCGCGCCGCACCGTCCAAATCCCCCCCTCCCGCCGAACCGCCCGCAACCAACACCTCCCGTCGCCCCCACACCAAGGAGGGGCGATCTCCGAATCGCCCCGCCCATGGTCCGCCAATGAATCGCGCCCAAGCTCCTCCCGAACCACTTCCAAGCGCCTCCCGAACCACCCCCAATCTCCCCCC
>NZ_JAENIK010000007.1 GCF_016595465.1 Luteolibacter yonseiensis
TAGCCGCCCACCGTCGCGCCGAGCGAGTTGCCCGACAGCGTGAACGAAACCCCGTCCGCCTGCGAAAGCTGGTCGTTGCCCTCGCTCTCCACCTGCGTCCCCACCGGGGCCAGGCTCGCCCGGAAACGATACTCGCCACGATAACCGTAGTAGGGGCTCACCCGCACGTAGTAGGTCCCGTCGCGCGGGATCACCACCGGCGGACTCTCGCCGCGCCAGCCCGCATTGGTGTTGGCGAAACTGGTGAGACCCGCGCCGGTCTCGTCCAGCACCTCCCAGCCCAGCCCGGCCGCCTCCGTCGCCGTCGAGTGGTCCACCGCCACCGTCAGCACCTGGCCCCGCGACGCCGTAAAACTCCAATAATCGCGGTCCGGGTCGTCCGACAAAAATCCCCGCCCGAAGCCGTGGCGGATCCCCGTCGCCGTGTCGTCCGCCGCCAGCGGCGCCCGCGCGTTGCCGTCGAGCACCCGCAGCACATGCTCGTCATTGTCCGCCACGACGAGCTCGGCCCGTCCGTCCCCGTCCAGGTCCGCCGCCGCCACCCCGTAGGTGTTGTACCAGTTGCGCCGCACGTAGCTGAAACCGAACGTCCCGTCCGCGCGGTTCGACGCCACCGTCAGGTGGTCGTAGCCGCCCAGCAGCAGGTCCGGCCACGAATCCCCGTTGACATCCGCCACCTTCACGAACTCGTTGTAGTAGCCGTAGTTCAACAGGAAATCCACCCGCGTCCCGAACGTCCCGTCGCCGTTGCCCGGGAAGATCCAGTAGCTGTAGGCCGGGTTGTCGTTGGCCACCGCCACCAGGTCCGGATTGCCGTCACGGTTGAAATCCGCCACCTTCAGGTCCGACACGTTCGGACCGTCCGGCATGTCGAGGAACGACGGCGCGCCGAACGTCCCGTCCCCCACCCCGAGGAACACCGCCAGCCGGTCGCCGTTGTCCATGTCGCCCACCGCGAGGTCCGCCTTGCCATCCTTGTTGAAATCCCCCGACGTGATCCCCCACGGCCGGATCTTCGGAGCCAGCGACAACCCGAGCCTGCTCTCGGTGAACGAACCCGCCTTGTCGTTGAGAAGCACCGAGACCGAATAGCCCGTCGTCCCGTCCGTCCCGTTGTTGGAGACCACCAGGTCCGGATAACCGTCCGCGTTGAAATCCCCCGGGGCCAGCCGCCGCGGGTAGTCGCCCACCGCCACATCCGCCTGCCGCACGAACACCGGGTTCCCCGGCGTCGAGTCGTTGCGGAAGAGGCCCACCTTATCAGTCCCCGCCAGCGTCACCGCCAGATCCATGTCGCCGTCCTTGTCCCAGTCGACCAGTTGCACGTCGTACGGCTCGTCGGCGATCCCGTCGAAAACCACCGGCGTGCCGAACCCGCGCGTTCCGTTGCCCGGATAGATCCGCAGCCCGTCGACCGATCCAAGGTGGGTCACCGCAGCGTCGGTTCTGCCGTCGCCGTCCAGGTCCGCCGTCTCGATGTCGAACGGCCAGCCCGCCGTCGCCACCGTCCGCCCCGCGTCGAGGAACGAACCGTCCCCCTGCGCCAGCACCCCGGTCGAAACCGTGTCCGCCGTCGCGATCGATCCATTGTCCCGATCCTCCGACACGTAGCCGGGAACCCCCGTCACCGTGAAATTCCTGACATGGGGAGCCGCAAGGCTGTTGTCCAATTTATCCTTCAGCACCGTGCCCACCGTGAACCGGTAGCTGTCCGGCTGCAGCGGACCGTCCGTCACGAAATACGAGGCGGACAGACCCGACGTGTATCCCGGCGCGCGCAGGTGGTAGACCACCTCGTTGCCATCCGAAAACGTTCCGTCCCCTCCCGAGCCGACCAGTTCGTAGCTGGCGAGGTCGTTCACCGACGCCGCCAGCATGTCCTCGCTGAATCCCAGCGTGAACGACGGAGCAAGGTAGCTCACCGTCGTCCCTTCCGCAGGCAGCGAGTTGGAGGTGATCGTCGGCGGCACCGTGTCCGAGATCGCGATGTCCGCGAAATACTCCGCCATCAGCCCCAGACCCGAGCTTCCTCCCACACGCACGTAATACGTCGACTCGTCGCCCGCCTTCAGCGTGTACACCAGCCGTGTCGCCGTCACCTCGTCGGGCGTCACCTGCGTCCCGTCCGCCTTGAACAACGCCAGCGTCGGAACCAGTCCGGACGTCGACGGCAGCCGCACCGTCACCCCCACCTGCGTCCCGGACGCCAGGTTGCCCAGGCCATACCAGTCGCCCGACGTGTCGTATCCCGCAAGATAGCCGCCCACCGTCGCGCCGAGCGAGTTGCCCGACAGCGTGAACGAAACCCCGTCCGCCTGCGAAAGCTGGTCGTTGCCCTCGCTCTCCACCTGCGTCCCCACCGGGGCCAGGCTCGCCCGGAAACGATACTCGCCACGATAACCGTAGTAGGGGCTCACCCGCACGTAGTAGGTCCCGTCGCGCGGGATCACCACCGGCGGACTCTCGCCGCGCCAGCCCGCATTGGTGTTGGCGAAACTGGTGAGACCCGCGCCGGTCTCGTCCAGCACCTCCCAGCCCAGCCCGGCCGCCTCCGTCGCCGTCGAGTGGTCCACCGCCACCGTCAGCACCTGGCCCCGCGACGCCGTAAAACTCCAATAATCGCGGTCCGGGTCGTCCGACAAAAATCCCCGCCCGAAGCCGTGGCGGATCCCCGTCGCCGTGTCGTCCGCCGCCAGCGGCGCCCGCGCGTTGCCGTCGAGCACCCGCAGCACATGCTCGTCATTGTCCGCCACGACGAGCTCGGCCCGTCCGTCCCCGTCCAGGTCCGCCGCCGCCACCCCGTAGGTGTTGTACCAGTTGCGCCGCACGTAGCTGAAACCGAACGTCCCGTCCGCGCGGTTCGACGCCACCGTCAGGTGGTCGTAGCCGCCCAGCAGCAGGTCCGGCCACGAATCCCCGTTGACATCCGCCACCTTCACGAACTCGTTGTAGTAGCCGTAGTTCAACAGGAAATCCACCCGCGTCCCGAACGTCCCGTCGCCGTTGCCCGGGAAGATCCAGTAGCTGTAGGCCGGGTTGTCGTTGGCCACCGCCACCAGGTCCGGATTGCCGTCACGGTTGAAATCCGCCACCTTCAGGTCCGACACGTTCGGACCGTCCGGCATGTCGAGGAACGACGGCGCGCCGAACGTCCCGTCCCCCACCCCGAGGAACACCGCCAGCCGGTCGCCGTTGTCCATGTCGCCCACCGCGAGGTCCGCCTTGCCATCCTTGTTGAAATCCCCCGACGTGATCCCCCACGGCCGGATCTTCGGAGCCAGCGACAACCCGAGCCTGCTCTCGGTGAACGAACCCGCCTTGTCGTTGAGAAGCACCGAGACCGAATAGCCCGTCGTCCCGTCCGTCCCGTTGTTGGAGACCACCAGGTCCGGATAACCGTCCGCGTTGAAATCCCC
>NZ_JAENIK010000009.1:300000-402043 GCF_016595465.1 Luteolibacter yonseiensis
GGAAGCTGCGGTGCCCGCACCACCATCCCGATGCCCGGGCGGCTGACGAGAAAGCCGAGGTCCTTCAACTGCTGCAGGACCTTGTGCGCCGTCGTCGGCGAAATCTTCAACTCCTGGGCCAGGGCCCGGACGGATGGGAAAAGGTCGCCTTCACGCAGCTCGCCGCTCGCGAGCGCATGATGCGCCGCCCGCACCACCTGATCGGAGACCGGGTCGCCATCGCGGAGTTGGAAGGAGAAGGGAAGCATCGGTAGGTGAACTAGGTGTTACAGATATCGTGTTACACCAGCAAGTATTTTTTTCACCATCGGCTTTCGTCTGGTCTTCAACCCTCCCGGGTGGTCGGCCGCGGATCACGGTCGGAGGCATGGCGGAAGGCGTTTGGATCATGGATTCCAAGCCAGATGCCGCGTTCCGGATCAAACTCCAGCTCTCCATCGACCTCGAGTTCGTCAAGTTCTCCCAGGTCGTTCGCGTCGTCGGAGTAAAACACGACCCGCATTCCTTCCTTTGGTCCCCCACAACTGTTGAGATCGCCGATGCTGCCTCGTGCCGTCAAAACCAGCTTTCCATCATCAACCTTTTGGAAATCCGCATAGATTCTCGGGTGACTCATCTTATTGACGGTTTTGAAGTATATTATGGGATGGATGAAGGACCCGACAATTGCCGCTTGTTCCTGCGGCTTGAAGGCTGTCTCTGGAATCGAAGGCGGCCCCGGTGCGCGGGAGCATCGCAACTGTCCGGATGTGGTAAATGATACCTGTTTCCGGAGGTCCGTGATCCGATGGTTATCCGCCTTTTTGAGAAGTGGCGCCTCCCGTCAGACCACCTTTCCCCCGTTATCGACAGCTGTCTTGTGTTGTTCGGAAAGATTCTTCTCAAGCTCGAAAAGGCGATCTATATCATCCCGCACTTGTTTTTCCAGATCGGAGCTTGCCTGCTGTTCTCGAAGGAATTTTTTGAAATGATTTTCCATCCTGGATTTTCCCTCCGGATAAAACATGCGTTTTCCCGGTTCGATATCGGCCTCGCGCAGCAAGGTGTCAAGTCGTCCCCTGATCGAGCCGATCAACGCAACCGAGGAAGTCAGCAGCGACGCGTCCTTTGCCCGGTTCGCTGTCAGGTAGCTGGTGTAACAGGTCACGCAAAACCCCAGCATGGTCAGCGAAGCGGTGGCCAATGTGAGGAAAGGACCTACGAGGCCGAGCCTCTCCACCGCCGTGAGCTTTTCCCTTTCAGGTCTTGCATCCCGCGGGACAACGAGGGGGTGCGTGGTGCTGTCGTTCCCGGCATCGGCGGTGTTTTCCCCGGCGCCTCCGCTTCCCACTTTGGCCGGTGCCCTGACCAGGACCTCCTCGGATTGAAAAAAGGCGATCTTCCGAAAATTGTCACAGCCTACCACCTGGAGGGCCAGCCAAAGCGCCCCCACAAGGAGCACGGAGGACAAGGACGAAAAAAGGAAGAACAATGCCGTGAATATTCTTTTCCACATATCAAATGGGGGGATGTCTATCTAACTAACATCAGACCCACTTCTTTCTTGCGTTCCAAGCAGAAAAAATTAGAAACCGGACAATCCCCCCCCTCCATGCCCGATTTCCCCGAGATGAAGTTGGAGAGCGCCCTCCGGAATGCTCTTCCCGCCTGGCCTGCCGACAACGATTCCAATCTTTTCTGGATAGGACTCTCCTGTCGTTTCAAGTATCATAACCAGCCCAAGATCGATGTCTCGTCGGGAGGCAAATCATACAATGATTTTTACTGCCATCCGAGGCATCTGATCGAAAAGATCCGCGGTTTCCTCGAGGATTCCACCGGAGGCTCCATCATGGTTACCGGATACCGCGGCACCGGCAAGACATCGCTTGTGGCGGAATCCATCCGCGAGATCCAGGACGGCATCAGCAACGGGCAACTCCCCCCCCTGGTTGCTCCGGGATGTAAGGGCGGCTTGGTGCCGGAACCCATCATCCTCCAGGTCCGCGTGAATCTCTCCACCGTGTCCACACCGCACGAAGTGCTTGTGCTGTCCATCGAAAGCCTCACCCAGGCGTTGGACTCCAAAGCTCCTTGGAACGATATCAATTGTGATAAGTTCAAAAAGATAAAAGGGGATCTCGCGGACATTGTGAAAGGAATGAATTCCTCACGTGTCCAAAAGCATATTCCCCCGGCCAATCCCGTCTTCGGCCAACAGGAATCCCCATCCAGCAAGCGGGGGCACGAGGAAAACTCGTTCAAAAGCGAGGCGATCTCGATCTCCCAGGCCAAGTTCCGCGATTGCATCGCGGAATTACGGGAGGGGACCTTTTCAAACAAAAACGAGGGCAAGCGTTACAGAATTCCCATGATCATCTTCGTCTTCGACGAGATCGACAAGTTCCGGAGCTTGGGAAACGCGGTGGGCGAGGACGGAGAATCCAGCCGCATCGTGCAGCTCCAGGCCATCGTCGCGCAGTTGAAATCTTTCCTAGCGGAAGCGAAATCCCACCAGATCTTCGTGGCGGGCAAAGATGCCGACGACAATTGGGCGGAGGACCAGAACAAGGGGGAGGGGGTCCTGGAGTCGCTCTTCGCGGCGAATGTCTATGTACCCAGCGTGCTTTCCATCGGGCAGCTTCATCCTTCCAGAAAAGACCAGTTGTCACTCTTCGGCCTGCCACCGTCTTCGAACCAGGACGTTGCTGAACCCGCCTCCCGTTCGGGAAAGCCGGTGACGAAAGACCCGGAGCCCCCCCGTCGATCGGAAGCGGATTCAATCCCCGTGAAAACGCGCGACCTCTACCACCTGATGGCGCGGGAGATCGGTGTCAGCCGGAAGTCGATGTCCTATCTGACCTGCTTCCTGATCTTTCCCTATCTGGCTGAATACGAGGTTTACCAACTTCTCAAGCGGATCCAGAAGCGGCACTCCAACGACCCCCACGCGCTGATGGGCCGGCAGGAGATTCTGGAGAAGGCGATCACCCATCTCGAGGAGCAGCTTGAGAACTCTCTCTACAAGGAAACGAAGCCCCCCCGATCGTTGCCTCCCATGTCGGAGCGAACCTGCCGCCGCCTCCGGACCCTGATGGAATATCTCACTTACAAGGGCCGCGGAATCCCCCGCAAGATCCTGCGCGAGCTTTACTCGATGGTCCAACCGGCCCCTTCCGATACCGCGGATCCGAACAGCCTGGCAAAGCTCTACATCCGCCACAAGGGACTCGACTCGGCGGAGAAGGAGGACGGCCAAGGTTCCAAACAGACGGAGCCGGCGCCGCTCAACATCATCGCGCTCCCCAGCCATCAGATCCAGAGAATGTCCTTTTACGCGGCCATCATGGACACGCTGGATGAAAGCTTCAACGAGTTCAGCGGCATGATCGACAAGCAGCGGGTGGCGATCTTCCACATCGTGGATCATATCCTCAAGTTCTACTCCACCGGTTTCAACCGCCAGGACATCGAGCATGCCAGCTTCATGACCACGCGCGAGGAAATCTACCCGGGGCGCCCGCTGGCCATGACCATCCTCCGCATCATGGAGGGCAAGCTTTGGAAAAGAAGGGCGCTGGCCGGAGACGAATTCCGTCTTCTCCATTACGTGAACCATGATCTCGGCGTGCTCTTCCTGTGCTACGCTCCGGAGCAGATGGAGCTCCGCCACACCATCGCCGACTTCCGGCACGAGATATCGAGTCTGGATGCGGCGATCAACGCCCCGGCCGGAATGAAGTCCTATCACGCCCAGATGCGCAAGGGGCGCATCTGGGAACTCGTCGGCTCCCACCACGAGGCCCGTCTCGCCTACCACCGGGCGTTGGAATGGATCCGGTCCGATCTGGGCCACCTATGGGCGGGGCGCGACAAGAACCCGATGTTTCCTTTCACCGAGCCCCTCGTCGCCCATGCGATCGACTGCCTGCTGGCGCTGGGCCGCTTGCATGAGGAGGTCTCCGAAAATTCGGATGCGGTCCGCATTTATGAAGAGATCGAGCACCTCTATGGCAGCTACACACGCCAGGTCGGGGCGATTTGCAACAGCCAGGCACCCGGTGACCGCAGGGCCCTGGCGCGATCTCCGGCGAGGAAGACCAAGGGAAAGAAAACGATCACCCACCCAGGGAGGACGCCTGCGGCAGCGTCAGGAGTGATGGATGACAACGTCACCCATCTGTTGCAGACACTGTTGCCGGGCGAGATGATAACCACCCGCCATCGGGAAGACTTGCAGGCCCTTCTTCAAAAGACACCGCCTGTCAGCCCGAGCAGCATCAAGGCCGCGGATATCGGCCTGATCCGCTCCTACAACCAAGCCTCGCTCTGCTATGCGAAGATGTCGGAAAGGGCCAGCGGCAACGAGCGTCTGCTCCGGGCGTTGTTTCATCTGGACAGGATCGGCGACGAACAGGGCATGATCGACCAGATGGTGCTGATCGCCCATGTCCTGCTCAGACGGCGGGACCTGCGTTCGGCATCCCGCTGGTATCTGGCGGCCCTGCACCGCATCCACCGCATCCGCCAATATTCCAACCTCCAGCCGAACACGGACCCACCGCGCTTCCGCCAGCAAACCGGGGCGGAATGGCAGACACCGGCCGTTTTCAAATCCTCGGAGGCCCAGATCTGGGCCTATCTCGGAGACATCTGTCACGCCACCAACGGCGTCGCGTTCCTTGACGACCCTCCCTCCCAGCCGGATCCCCAGCGTGTGGAGTCCAAACTCCGCAGTATCATCGAGTCCCTTGGATGTCCCGTTTACGAGAACAGGATTCTGGAGTATTTTTTCACGGCGGCCAGGCATCGCTTCCAGGAGATAGGAGACCGGCACTCCGCGACAAACGTCCTGCTCCGCCAACTGGAGTTCCGCATGCGGCAGTTGCGCCGCAACATCCGCAGATTGAAGGATGTCCAGGCCGGAGAAAATCCGGATGCCGGAAAAGATCCGGATGAATGCGTCGTGGCGCTCTTCGACCTGCTGACGACCTGGCGCGGTTTCTGGAAGAGTTCGCGTCTCGCTTTGGAAAGCCAGTATATCGCCCCGAATTCCCTGAGCCGGAACCGTTCCAACTTCAGGGGGCGTCCCGGCGACAACCGCCTGATCGGCAATGCGAGCCGTCTCGTCGGAGAGTTCCTCCGGGAGATTTCCTTTTTCATCACGATCGTTCAAGAGGTGTTCGCCATTTCGACGGACGACGAGGGGATTCCCACATTCTGGCGGGGAATCACCCAGGGCCAGCTGAAATCAGAAGGCTGCAAAAGGGCTGACTGGCTGCCTCGGGGAATGTCCGCAGGCCACGAAAAGCACATCCGCGAGATCGTTTTGGGGGAGGCCCCGGTTCTGGGCTACAACCATTACCGCGCGATCATGTCCCAAATCCTGAATGTCCCGGCCTCCGACGAGACCTTCGGTGACCGCTTCGGGGCCGGAGGCTCCATCAGGCGAACCCCTTCCACCCTCCCTGGCGAGCGCGGAATGGGGTCCCCACTCTTCCGGGTGAATACCGGCAGCGACGAGGATCCCGGCAAGAGCGGGAGCGTGCTGGTGATCGAAGCCGTGCAGCGCAAGATCGTAGAGATTTTCGACGCATCCGGGGAGGAGGATCCTGCCGGTTTCAATATTTTGGACGACCGGCTGGGTGTGCTGGGCGCTGCGGAAGCAGCCGTTCTCCACGGTTATCTTTACCATCGGGACTCCATGTCGGACTTCGAGCAGGCGATGACCACCATGGAGGCATGTTCGGTGTATCACTCGACCCTGTATCTTCTGGAACTCGCTTTCGAGCCGGGCGGCGCGCTTGCCTCGTCCGCATCCCTCCGTGGCAACCTCCATGAGTTGCAGGACATCCTCCACGAGGTTGCGAAAAGATTCGCCGTAAACACGATCGACATTCTCAAGCGGGAGCGGGAGCAGAACCGGAATACCTACGCCCTGCTGTCGGAGGCATACTTCGGCCTGGGGGAACTGCTCTTGTTCCGCATCAAAAGAATACTGGATTCTCCGGGACAAACACTGCCCGGCAAGAGCGGCTCCGATCTGGTTCTCGCGGATCTCTGGCGTCAGACATGGAGCGCCTTCCGGGACGGGCTCTACTGCATCCTCATGGAAATCGAGGATCTGGACCACCGCTACAGGCTGCCTGCGGAGGTAACCCATGCCTCCGGCAATCTCATGGATCCGGTGCTGCACTTCCGGATCTGTCGTTCGGTCGGCCAGCGGCATGTGTCTTTCCGCAAGCAGCGGATGGCGAATGCGGAAATCGAGGGAATCATCAACGAGATCAACTCCGCGGTCTCCGGTGTCATGCCCTACGGTCATGACGGGGACGCGTGGCTTCAGGAGCTCGCCGTTCGAGTGGATCTCGCCAGCAGGCTGAGGACGGACAGGCCCACCGTGCAGATCATCGATTCCACGCCTGCCGCGGAAGTATTGTCATCTACCGGAACCGGCATTCCCGCGGAAGGATCTCACCTGTCGATCTGTTTCGTCGATCTGGATCATTTCGGGCGAGGCCATCGCTTTGCTTATTTCGGCCCGACAAGCGAGAAAGACAGAGGTAACTGAGTCATCGCCAGCACGGTTCCGCCGGAGTGGCCGCCGCTTCCGACAAGACGGAGGAAGGAGGCCCCGCGCGCCCGCCTGGCTGCTCAAAAAAGCTCTCCTTGACCGGGCATCAGACGCCGGAAACACGCGGTGCTCAGCTCCGGCGCACGTGTCGCCAGCCCGAGTCTCCGGCAGGTGACCTCGAAAAGCTCCCTCAACTGCCGGGATGGCTCGTCGCCTCCGCGCATCCGGTCCGGGCCGGTCGAACTGTTCAGCTTCCCTCCGCGCGCGGCGCGGATCCGGTCCAGCACCTTCTGTTTCCTTTCCGCGAAGTGCCGGTCGAGCCAGGACTCGAAGACCTGTGACACCGCGCCGGGCAGGCGCACGAGGCTGTAGGAGGCGAAGCTGGCACCGGCATCCTTGCAGGCGGAAAGGATGGCCGGCAGTTCGCTGTCGTTGACCGCCGGAATCATCGGCGCGGCGCTCGGTCCCACCGGTATTCCCGCATCCGCGAGCTTCCGCATGGCTTCGAGCCTCGCCCGGGGTGTGGAGGCGCGCGGTTCCAGTATCCTCGAGAGCGCCGGATCCAGAGTGGTCACGGAAATGAACACGCACGCCGCGTTGAATCTGGCGAGTTCCGCCAGGTGGTCGATGTCGCGGACCACCAGAGCGTTCTTGGTCACGATCCCCACCGGCTGGCGGAAACGGGCCATCACTTCCAGGCAGCCCCGGGTGATTTCGAGCTTCCGCTCCACCGGTTGATAACAATCCGTCACGCCGCTCATCGCGATCATCGCGGGCTGGTAGGAAGGCTTCGCCAGCGCGGCCTCCAGCAGCCGGGGAGCGTCTTTCTTGATGATGATCTTGGATTCGAAATCCAAGCCCGCGGACATTCCCAGATACTCGTGGTAGACCCTGGCGTAACAGTAGGAGCAGCCATGCTCGCAGCCCCGGTAGGGATTCACGCTGAGCTCGAAGCGCAGGTCCTCGGATTCGACCTTGTTCAAAATGGACTGGCTGTCGTCGCGAAGAAACGTCGTGCGCAGCGGGCGTGGATCTTCGCCGGCCCACGAGTCTTCGTCCGGCACGACGTGCAGGGCCTCGAAGCGATTGGGAGGATTGTCCCGGGCTCCTCGTCCGGTGGGTGGTTTCATGGCCGGAACATCACATCGATCGGCATTGATTTCAATGTTCATATGAACATTTTATTCGACTTGAGGGTGTCAGCGTCAACGAGGCGGCCCGCATCGAACGATTTCACAACCCGTCTCCGTCCACTTTCACGTTCCCCCGACCGGCTGAAAAAATAGGGCGAAATTTTTGTAACTTTAGGACCCTCTGGTGGAGTACCTGTCTGATGGAACCGCACGCGCCGTACCCTCAGAACGATCATTTCATTCGGGAGTTGACCAACTGCCAGGCGATACTGTGTGGTTATTGCAAGGCGGCGCTGGGTCCTTCCGAAGATGCCAAGGACGCGTGGCAGAGAACGAACGTGACACTTTGGCGCAAGGCTGCCGAGTGGCGGCCGGAGCTGGATTTCCTGCCTTGGGCATTGGCCGTCGCACGCTTCGAGGTGCTCGCGACGGTTCGTGACAAGCAGCGGGAGCGGGTGGCCTTCGATTCGGATGTGGTCGAACTCATGGCTGATGAGTCCGTGCAGGCGGCGATCGACAGCGGGTCGCGGCACGAGGCGCTCGACCATTGCACCGGAAATCTGCCGGATCGCCAGCGCCGGATCCTGTTCGGGCACTACGTGGCGGGGTTTCCGCTCGCGGAGATCGCGTCCGCAAATGCTATGACGGAGGGCGCGGTCAAGGTCCTCCTGCTCCGTGTGCGGCGGAGCCTCGCCGCTTGCATCGAGAAGTATGAACAGAGGGAGGTCCTGCCGTGATGCCAAACCCATCCAGCCAACCGTTCGACCGTCTTGAGGAACTGCTCGTCGCCGCAGCCAGCCGGCGGCTCACCACGGAAGAACGCCGCGTGCTCAATGAAATCCTGCGGACCGATTCCGCCGCGCGTTCCCACGCCGCGCGCTGGTTGATCGACGATGCCATTCTCGCCAATCAACTCCGCGAGGCGGCCGCGATCGGAATCTTCGGGGGGGCTCCCGAATGGGCGGCAGTGGGAGACAGGCAGGCCGCCGCCAAACAGACCGCCACCCGGGCGGCGGTGCGGAATCGACGGCCTCTTGCCCTCGCGATTGCCGCGGCCCTGGCGATTTGCGGCGCGGTCCTCTGGTTCAATTTTGCGAAGAATGAGCCGACCGTCGCCCGCTTCGGCGCGCTCGACGGGTGTCAATGGGTGAAAGCGGACAATGAACCGAAAACGGGAGACGGACTGAAGGCCGGGCAGATCATCGAGATTTCCGGAGGCCGTGCCGAAATCAATTTCTCATGCGGAGCAGTGACCACCCTTGAGGGGCCGTGCATCTTCGAAGTGAAATCCGGCAAGGAGGCATTGCTGGTGCTGGGCAACTGCAGCACCCGCGCCGAGCACCCGGACTCCAAGGGATTCGTCCTCCGTACCCGCACTTCCACCATCGTCGATCTCGGCACCCGGTTCGCCGCCCGGGTCGCGCCGGACGGCCACAGTCACGTGGAGGTGACCGAGGGAGAGGTGGCCGTCCATCTTCCGGGAGAACGCTCGCCCCATCTTCTGCGGCTTGGGGATTCCCTCTCGTTGGAACCCGGACGCGCGCGGGTCATGGTGCGCATCGAGCGGGGGGATGAAAGCCCGGACTTCCGTTTTCCATCCATCGCCCCGCCTTCGGATTCGGACTATGCGGATGCCCGCCAGGGATTCGCCAGCATCTCGCTGGGAAGCGGCACCCTCCGCGCCCAGCACCAGCACAACGGACGCAGCGGCCCGGTGGAAAAACTTCTCAACGGACGCGGACAGTCCACCCAGGACCAGCCCGAGGATTCGGTTTTTTTCGAAGACGACACCCGTGGAAGCCTCCTGCTGGATCTCGGCCGCAAGGTGGGGATCGAAAAGATCAACACTTACTCATGGCACGAGAATTTCATGACCAAGGTCAACCGCCTGCGCGCCCAGCAATGCTACCGGCTTTACGGCAGTGACCGGGACAGCCCCCCGTCCATCACCGACGAGCCGGAGGCCGCCGGGTGGACGCTCATCGCGCGGGTGAACACCGACGAGCACTTCGCCGTCCGGAATCTGTTGGACCGTCCCGCCCAACAGGCGTGTTCGATCACCTCGCAGACCGGTTCGCTGGGACGCTACCGCTATCTCCTCTGGGCGGTCGAACCCACCCGGGTTCCTGACAAGGAAACCCTCAACCACACCTTCTACGGCGAATTCGACGTGTACGCCAAACCCTGACTTTCTCTAACAAATAACCCCTGAAATGAAACAAAAACCCACCTATCGCAACTCCTCCGGACACCGCCGTTCCTCCCTGCTTGTTCTCGCCGCATCGGCCGCCATGACCCTCGGGGGCGCGGCGGCGGATTTCACCTGGACCCAGAGCGCGCCCGGTGACCTCGACTGGAACGATTCCCTGAATTGGAACGCCGGCTCGGTCATGGCCGCTCCGGGGACCAACGCCGACAATCTGTCATTTTTCGCTGATACGGCGACCCCGCTGGCGGCGGGAGCCAGCCAGATCGTCACCAACGTGCCGTCCGCGCTCACCCTGCGCTCGCTGGTCCTGCAGGGGGCCGGGGCCTCCGCGGGCGCGTCGACGGAAATCACCATCGGCACCTCCGCCAGCACGTGGACCATGGACCGTTCCGACACCGGAAACGTCCTCATCACCCTGGAAGGAACGGCCGGCACGGCAGGACTTTCCTACAACGTGGAATCCAACATCGTCCTGGTCAACGATTCGCTCACCATCCAGGGCGGCGGCACGGCGGGATTCCGCTTCAATGGCAGCCTGACACGTGCGGGCCGCGCGCTCCGCAAGGAAGGAACCAGCGTGGCGACCCTTTCCGGCGCCATCACCGGCACCTCGGATTTCGAAGTCTACGCCGGCACCCTCAACATCACCGGCAGCCTCCACACCTCCGCCGCCGCCGGCAAGGTCGTGGCGAGGGGCGCCAATTCCGTGCTGAACCTCAGTGGCACCGGGTTCGCGGGATCGGCCGGCCTCGGGGTGGAGGGAACCAACTCCCTGTTCAACATCACCGGCGCGCTGACGGTCACCGGTACGACCGTTTTCGTGGCACCGGACGCGAACCAGACCGGCACCCTCAACATCACCGGCGGCCTCGTGTCGGCCTCCGGGAAAAACATCTGGCTCGGATCCGATGGATACAACGGTGCTTCCAACAATACCGGGCATGGAATCCTGAACCTCTCCGGCGGCGGCCTGCTCGACGCCGGAGGCACGGCAGGCACCTTCCGCATCGGTGGCAGCCGGGCGCTGAGCGTCGGCGGCACCGGCACTCTCAATCTCGAGGCCGGTGGCGCCCTCCAGATCAACCGGGCCGTGGGGTTCGGCACCAACGCCTCCAGCGGCACCCTCAATTTCAACGGTGGAAGCTTCATCGCGGGCGGCGCGGGTGCCACGATTTCCGCGACAAGCGCCGGCCGGATCAATGTCCGCAACGGAGGAGCGTTCATCAATACGGGCGGTTTCAACATCGCGATCACCGAGGAACTCCAGCATTCCGCCATCTCCGGGGACAATGCGATCGATGGCGGCCTTTCCAAATCCGGCTTCGGAGTCCTGGCCCTGGCCACGCTCAATACCTACACCGGCCCGACCGTCATCGAGGGGGGCATCCTCAGGTTTCCCAAAACCACCAGCCTCTACTCCGGCAACACGGCGGATTGGACCACCGCCAATCTCAACGTGATGTCGTCCGCAACAATCGCTTTCAATGTCGGCGGAGATGGTGAGTTCGGCGATGCGGACATCACCCTGCTGCTCGCCAATCTCGCATCGAGTTCCGACTTCGGGGACGGCATGAATGATGGTGCCGGCATCGGATTCGACACCACCAACGCCCTCTCGGGGTTCACGCTCGCGAACAACATCTCGGACACCGCCGGCCCCGCCGGTGGCTCGCGGTCCCTGGTGAAACTCGGCGCCAACGCGCTCACCCTCACCGGAAACAACACCCACACCGGCGGCACCACGGTCCATGGCGGCACCCTGGTGATCGGAAATTCCAACGCCATCGGAAGCGGTGTGCTCACCGTCGCCACCACCGCCGCCACCACCCTGGTGGCGGGCGTCGATCTGACCGGTGCCGACGCGCTGTCGAATGATGTCGTTCTTTCCACCGCCACACGCATCGACGGGACGCACAATCTCGAACTCCGTGGCACCATCACCCGCAACAACTCCGCGTTGGCCAAATACGGCACGGGGAGCCTGACCCTCACCGGTGAGGCATTCAGCGGCACCGGCGACTTCGAAACCTACGCCGGCACCACCTACATGACGGGCACCTGGGGTGCGGGCTTTTCGGCCGGGAAGGTCACCGCACGCGGTGCCACCGGCGGCGTTCTCAACTGGTCCGGCACCGGTTACGCCGGCGGCGTGTATGGCGTGGGAGCCGAGGAAGGCGGAGGCGTCATCAACATCACCGCGGGCCTGCTGAGCAGCGCGGCCACCACCTCGGCCGTCTTCATCGCGCCGTTCGCCCCCAACTCCTCGGCGATCAACGTCAGCGGAGGCACCCTCGCGGTCACCGGCAACGGTGCGATCCGGATTGGTGCGGGCGGCTACAATGGAGCCACCGCCAACGGTGTCTCCACCATGACCGTCAGCGGAACCGGTGTGTTCGAGTCGGGCACGACCACCGGCGTCTTTGCCGTCGGCAGCAGCGTCGCGGGCAACACGGTCGGCACCGGCACTCTCAATCTCGATCCGGGCGGGACGGTGGCGACAAACCGGATCATCACTTCCGGATCGGTGGCCTCCGGCACATTCAACTTCAACGGTGGCACCTTCCGTGCGAACGGAACGGAAGCTTCCATCAGCCTCAACGCCGCTTCAGGGCGGGCCAACGTGCGCAATGGCGGTGCCTTCATCGACAGCAACGGATTTGATATCTCCCTCCCACAGTCGCTGGTCCATTCCAACATCGAGGGCGACGCCGCCGGCGATGGCGGTCTCGCCAAAAACGGAACCGGCAAGCTCACCCTTCTCGGGACGAACACCTATACCGGCCCGACACAGGTCAATGCCGGAAATCTGGTGATCGGTCACCCGGATTCCATTCCCAATGGGGCGGCCGGCGTCACCGTCGCGGCCGGTGCGGGATTCGGCGTCCATGCCGCCAATTTCACCAGCGGGCAAATCGAATCGATCGCCAGCAAGGTGGTCTGGAGCGGCACCGGCACCTCCAGTCTGGTGCTCGACACCCAGGGCGGCAACGTGACCGTCGGCGCGGATTTCGCCGCAGGCGGCTACAACCTCCTCGCCACGGGCGGAGGCACGCTCACACTGTCCGGCGACGTCTCGGGCGTCACCGTGCTTACCGAGAATGGCACCCAGGTCATCGTTTCGGCGGATGTCGCCATCACCGTGAATTCGTTCAAGGTGGAGGAAGGAACCACCCCTGCCACCAGGAAAGCGGTGATCTCCTTCACCGCCTCCGGAGCGGTGGACATCTATGCCTCCGGCGATCTCCAAAACTGGGGAACAGCCATCGCCACCGGAGTTTCGGCGTCACCCTTCATCGAGGACAATCTGGGTCAGGACAAGCGGTTCTACATCCTGGTTCCCGCAGGCGCGCCCGCTCCGTGAGATGCGTCATTTGCCGGATATCATCCCGGCAAAGCCCAACCACCGCCCCGCATCCCGGGGCGGTGGCACTTCATCCTGAAACCAACCGCTGAAATCCGTGGGTGACGGGCGTTGCCATCCCGCGCCGGTGCGGGGTGGGACCATCGTTGGAGATATCCGCGTGCCATGTGAATTGTCAGAACATCATACCATTTTTCATCAATAAGGTGACTTGATCCCGAGTCGCGGCTCCGTGGACTGCGTGCGGCTCGCTGCCGCTTTCATCTGCCAGCTCGCTGGCCGGGACGGAGGTTCGAATTCATAGAGCGCGCCTCCCCTCGTGCGACAGCCTGCGGAGCAATCAATGATTCGCTGTGGTTCCGCCGTGTCAGCAAGCTGACTACGGAAAGCGGCAGCGAGCTGCACGCAGTCCAAAAGCTTCGCCGGCTCCAATCGTCACTTTGTTGCCGGCAACTGGTATGATAGGTAGTTGCGGGGGCATGTTATCCAGGGGATCAAGCGCATGTGAGCGCACGCGGGAAGAATCAGACGGCGGAAAACTTTTCTCCACCTTGCGGGCCGGGAATTGATGAGCGGACGTAAGGCAAATCCGCCGCTGGCAGCGTGGGGGGAAGGCGTGTGGACGGGGTGGTTCTCCGGCACCCGGATGGCAGGATTCGGAGCCGTGGCTGTCCTCCTGCTGGAATCTTCAAAAAAACTTGCAACCAACTTCGGTTAGATCAGGGTGTGACCCAATGGGGGCCAGCGGTATGGCATTCCCTTGGACCTCGGAAAAACCTTAATTTGAAAAGCACGAATGAAACCCAAAGTCCCGCTTCTGATTGGTCTGGTATTGGCAATGTCGGGATTGGCGTTTTTGTATTTCCGGCATGATTCCAAGCCGGTGCCCGCTGATGGAGCATCGGCCTCTTCGCCTGTCGTCACGCGTGACCTCCGGACTGAGGAAAAACCGGCGGACGGTCCGGACTCGAATTCCCCGATCCCGAAAACGACGGATCCGGCTCCGCCGGAAAAAGCCGGAATGACGCCGGATATGGCAAGGAAGCTGATTTCCGACTTCGCCGCGGAAAACAAGGATCTGAACTCCCGGGCGGAATTCACTCGAGGGGTCATCAAGGAGTTATGTGAAAGCGGCTATTCCAAGGAGGCCTGGGATCTGATCGATCCGGGCAATGGAATCGTCCGGAATTTCGGACTCGCATCCTTTTTCGAGAATGCGGACCTGCCGCCTGCGGACCTGCTGGACAAGATTGCCAATGTTCCCAGACTCGACATGTTTACCGGTTTCTCCGGATTCTTGAATCGATACCCTCCGGATCAGCTGTCCGCCTTGCTGGACTCGCCCGAGGTGAAGCGGTTCTACTCCGCCGTGGGTGACGACCTGAAGGCTGTCAACGTCAAGACCGCGGTTTCCGGTGTTTTGCAGATCGCCATGAACAAGATGGCGCCCGAGGAGCGCGGTGGCACCTACCAGCTGGCGAGGGAGCTGGATTCGAAAGGCCTGCTTGAGGCCCATGATTTCATTCTCATCGTCCAGAGATATAGCAACAAGAACATATTCGAACAATGGGAGGACATCAAAGCCGTGGATCTGAACGGTTGGTCCAGCAATGTTGTGAAAAAACAACGGCAGGGCATGCTTTCCGACATGGTGGCGGAGGATGCCCCGGCAGCGGTGAAAGGCATTCTGAATGGCGACGAAGATCGGGCCGGAAACGATCTGGCATGGGCTCTTAAATCGTGGACCAATCTCGACTCCCAAGGAGCCGCCGACTGGTATAAATCCAGCCAGGCCTCGTTCAGCGGCAGGCAGCGTGAACTGGTGTCATCGTCTTTCGCCGAGGCCGCCATCTCTTCCCTCGAATTCGAGAGCGCCAGACAGTGGGCGGAACAAATCGAGGATGCTGAGGCGAGAAGGAAAATCCTCGAAAACGTGGAACAAAAGAGAATTGAATATGAACAGAAGTCTGTTTCCAAATAGCAGGCGCGGGTTCGTCTTCATATATGGAACTGGCGAACCGCGTTGATTCTTGCGCGGTAAGGCCGGAGAGATCTTCAAGGAGTCCGGGGTGGAGGACTCCGCAGGACTCAACATCCTGGGCGACCGGCTGGGCGTGCTGGGCCCTGCGGAGGCGGCGGGGCTGCATGCCCTCATCGCCTGCTCAAAAAAACTCCCTTTGACCGGGCATCAGACGACGGAAGCCGTCGAGAGCGGAACGGTGGCCGGCACTCTTCTAACAGAGGATTCGCTTTTCGGAGTCACTCCACTTCCGCACGGCCATGGGATGGCCACCCTGTCGTGCGACGACACATCCGATCCTCTCCGACGCAAGTGGGGCGATTTGCCGTCGTGACGGTTTATTACACAAGCCAGCCGTTAAAATACAAGCAATCCCGGGAGAGGCGGATAGCGTGATGTCTCCTTGCAATTTCGGACTTCACAAGAAAAAGCCTGATAACGACATGATGAAAAATTTGAAAAACTCCCTGATCTCGAAATCGGCTGTGGTCGGGATGACGATGGGTCTCACCGCCGTGACAAACGCTGGCACTGTCGCTTACTGGCGGTTCGAAGACGGCCCTCTAGGACAAGTCGCCGCAGGCAACAACGGAGAAGAGGCATACAATAACACGATCACGGACAGTTCGGGAAACGGCAACCATCTGCGGACCTATGCCACCTTCACTTCCCCTTCCTACATTGCGGCGGTTCCCGGCTCGACCGTTCCCGGTACCGGCGCGTCGAACGCCTTCTCGCTGGATTTCGCTCCCAATCGGGACATTTACACCGGGGCGGGAAGCTCTTTGCCCGCGGCGTCCTTCACCAACTTCACGATCGAAGCCTATGTGAGCTTTGACAGTTTGGGATCATGGCAGACCTTCATCGGCCGGGACGACTCCGGCAGCCCGGGGCAGGGGGCGGGTCCGGAATCACTGTTCTACTTCCAAGCCATGGGCGATGGATCCAACAAGCTCAGGGTCCAAGCCATGGACTCGCTGAATACGATCCATAACGTGTCTTCCATTTCCGCATTGTCTGTGAACACATGGTATCATGTGGCGGCGGTTTCCAACGGGACCACGATGGAGCTATATCTCGATGGTGTCCTCCAGGGCAGCACAAGTTTCACGGGCGGCCTTTACGATCCGGCGCAGGATACGATCTGGACCATAGGACGCGGGCAGTATGGGGGCAACAACGGCGACTTCCTTGATGGAAAAATCGACGAAGTCAGGTTTTCCGACAGCGCGCTGGATTCTTCGCTGTTCCTCAATGTCCCTGAGCCAGGGTGTTTCATGCTCGCGGTGCTCGGGGCCTGTGTGTCATTCAAAAGGCGCCGCTGATTTTCCTCCCCTGTGTAAGGATTGAATTCACCGCCGCAGCTTTTTACCAGACAAGCTGCGGCGAGAGTTCTATTTCCTTAGGAAAACAACTTCCGATCCAGCGATCGATATTGGATCGCTTCCAGGATGTCGTTCGGACGGATGTCGGGAGCGCCGCCGAGATCGGCCAGGGTGCGGGCGACTTTCAGGATGCGGTCGTGGGCGCGGGCGGAGAAGTTCATCTGCTCCATGGCGTGTTCCAGGTAGCGGTTCGACTCGGCGTCGAGCTTGCAGTGCTGCCGCACCTGGCGGGAACCCATCGCGGAGTTGGTGGAGTTGGAGAATTTCCGGAACCGCTCCTGCTGGATCTCCCTCGCCGCCACCACCCGCTGGCGGATGGTTTCGGATTTTTCACCCATGTTCGAGTCGGACGACAGGTCGCGGAAATCGACAAGCGGCACCTCCACGTGGAGATCGATGCGGTCTAACAACGGTCCGGAAATGCGCTGGCGGTAGTTTTCGATCTGGCGTGGCGAGCAACGGCACTCCCGTTTGAGGTCGCCATAGTAGCCACAAGGGCAGGGGTTGAGCGCCGAGACGAGGAGGAACCTCGCGGGGAAGGTGAGGGAACCGGCGGCGCGCGAGATGGTCACATGGCCGTCCTCCAATGGCTGCTTGATTTAGGTATTTCAAATGGGTAGAATTCGTGTCATGAACACGCGAAACCAGAAAAGTAAAAAACAGGAATTACCGGTGGTTGAAGGACCAAAGCGTGCGTATTCCTACATTCGCTTTTCTTCGAAGAAACAGGCAAAAGGGTCCTCCCTGAGTCGTCAGTTGGAGAAAACACGGAAGTATTGCCGCGAACGTGGGCTGCTTCTTGATGAAAGCATGTCCTATCAGGATTTGGGAGTTTCTGCGTGGAAGGGTATGAATCTCGACGATCGGAATGGGCTCGGACAACTGGTCGCGGCGTGTCAGGATGGCCTCATTCCACCCGGGTCAGCGATTGTTGTAGAGGCGATGGACCGGATTTCTCGGCAGCGTCCACGGCGCGTGTCGACGTTGCTCGGTCGATTCCTCGACGAATTTCGTGTGGAGATCCATTTGATTGGTATCGAGAAGGTCCTCTTGCCGGATGTTCCAACGGCTGCAGAGGAAGGGATGGATCTTATGTATATTGCGATGCTTGCCAGCCGGGCAGCTGAAGAACAGGAGACCAAGTCGGACCGGCTCAAGGCTGCCTTTGAGAGAAAACGACGCAAGGTAGCAGATGGTACTAAACTGATGGAAACCAAACCTGGGAAAATGCCCTGGTGGATCGTTTATAACGGCAAATCACTTGAATCTCCACCGGACCGGGCGGAGGTGGTTCGATCGATCTATTTATGGACCGCAGATGGCGTCACCGCGCCCGAAATTGCCCGCCGGCTGCAGGCGTCTGGAATTCCAACATGGAGACCGGTGACGAAGATCTGGACTTCCGCTAGGGTCCGGGATCTTGTGAGGTCACGGGCACCCGAGGGTATTCTTTCTGAAACACCCAAGACAGCTGTTAGCGGTCTTACTTACGAAGTTCCGGGTTACTACCCTAAATTGGTAGACGCAGACATTGCTGAGCGTGCGCGTGCGGCGATGACAGCAAATCGGCGGCAGGCCGGAAGACCCCATGAGATTCGCGCTGAAGGAGAAAGGCCGATCAATATTCTCCGCGGACTGCTACGGTATGAGGGGCATTGGTGTGCCCATGGAACACGTGCCAACGGAACCGATGGTGCGATGAACGGATATTTCATCGTCTATCTGGAGGAGCTAAAAAAGACACTCGTATCGATTCCGGCAAGGTTGATCGAGCCGACCTTGCTTGCGGGCCTCGTCGAACTGAAACCCGCTGATCTTGTTCCGCCTCCGGATGAGGTAGATCCTTATGTGGGCAAACTCGCATCCTTGAAGGAGGAATTGAAGAAGGTTGAAAAGGTGTTGGAGAGCCTCGCCGACAAGGTTGAACAGAATCCCGATATCGATACACTGTTGGTCAGGCTCCGCGAGCGGGAAGCTGATCGTAAGCAGCTCAGGGAAGAAATCGGAGAGCTGTCTGTTAAAGTCAAAACGCGACCGTCCGGGACTGCGCGGGAGACGAAGGAACTGAAATCTTTGATCGATGCAGATATGCGTGAAAATGCAGTGCGTGGACGTATTGCCGAGTTGCTACGGTCTATGATCGAACGCATCGATTTTTCTTACAATCCGACAGCTGCAACCGGCGCTGTCAGCCTCTCATTGTTGCAAAAACAGGGGTTATTTATTCCCGATCCCCTGCCGGCGTCAAAACGGCGTAAGGCACTTTCGATGATCATCCATTTTCGCAGAGGCGGAAGGCGGGCGATCGTAAGGCTAGATCCCGAGAAAATGGCAAAGATCGGTCGCCCAGATACCCTTTTCTCCGGTCGCTGCTAACGATCACCAGATCGATGGCTCGGGCCGGGGTGGTTTCAGCGATTGGGGTTCCGGGCTTTTGTCGGGTTCTTTTCCTTTCCCCGCAAGCAACATAGCTTTAAGCAGCAGTTCCTCTATCGCCCGCATTCCTAGAAATCCATCAGCTGCACGGCGGAGCACACCTCCAATTTCTTTGTTCCAAGCTGGGATCAATTCTTGGGGGATCTGACGGGCGATGTCCTTGGCGACGTGGGCGTAATCTGCGGGAAGCATGGGAGATAGGAGGACGATTTCATCCCGGAATCGCTGCCTGAGTTCGGCGTCGATTTCAGCAAGGATTTGTTCCTTGGTTGGAGGTTCTGGCAGAAATAATTCCTTTGAGGAGTTGAATCCGAGAGTCCGGGCGTTGCCGCGCCAAGCGGATTGCCAAGCGCCACAGCCCATGATCATGACGCGTTCCCGGAGTGTCCGCTCCAGTTCCGCTTTCTGATCTTTGCCGGAACCCTGGGGAAAGCTTTCAGCCGGAAGTGATTCGATGGGCAGCTTCGTGGCAACTGGCAGCACCCCGTCCAGAAGGTCATGGATCTCCAGCCGAACATTTCGAGTCCACTCGCTGGGCGACTGGAGTTTATCAATCTCATCGAGCACAAGAACCCCAGCACCCGGCAGCCGGTCGAGCCAATCGGCGATCAGTGAGATGGTCCATGGGTCGCCACGTGAGCCAGCGATCATCCACGCCGCGACATTGATGACGAGAGATGGAATTCCAAGTTGTTCTCCAAGGCGACGTGCGAGATGCGATTTCCCGCTGCCGGACGGTCCGATCAGCAGGCTGTGGGTTCTGGGTAGGACGGACATGCCGGAACGGATTCCTGAAGTGGCGATCCTCGCCACCGGGAGGAGTTTTTTGAGCGCGTGTTGTTGCTGAGGTGAAAGGATCATCTTTTCTTTGTATTGAGCCATGCCACTTTTTCGGCGGCGTTCATCCCTTGGGGGGGCGCGTCCCGTCGATCACTGGCTGTCCAGCCTTACGGCGTGCTCGGTTGCCGTTGCCTCGCCGAGGCGGAGTAATATTCCATCCAACTGCCCGGCAAACGATTGTCTGGGACGTTTCCGACAGTGAATTCAGTGGGATGAAAATCAAATCATCCCTCCTTCCCGGAATGAGTAATAAGGAGTTCGCCCCGGTGCAGGTGCGCCGATAATGACGTGGTCGAGAAGATTGATTTTGAGAAGATCGGCGGCGTCCTTGATAGCCCGCGTGATTCTTGTGTCCGCGCAGCTTGGTGACGGATCGCCAGAGGGATGGTTATGGACAAGGACAAATCCATGGGCAGCGCGGACAATAACCGGGCGAAATACTTCCCGTGGGTGACATGTCGCCTCGGCGAGCCCACCAAGGGAGACGAGGTTCCACCCTGTAATTTGCAGCCTGGTGTTGTAGGTGACGACAATCACCCGCTCTTTATCGGCTTCGTATGCAGGGTCGTTTGTAATGTTGCCCGTGTAGAATCGATAGATGCCTTCGGGAGTGTCAGCGGAGTCGAATGTGAGCCTAGGAGAGGTTTCCACTTGGACAGCTTTAAAGTCTTTAACGATGAATCTCATGATGTTGGGAAAGAATTTCCCCTCCCGGACACGATGGTACCGGGAGGGGTGCTTAACGGGCTGGCTGGCAATGAAGATGCCGCTCTTACGCCGTCTCGCGCTCGCCGGCCGGGGCGGAGATTGTTTCGGGTTCCAGTTCGGCCAGTCCCACTCGGTTCCCATTGTAATCCCGGAGAACGAGAGGAAGTGCCCGTCCGCTGTGGATGCGGTCGGCAAGGTCGTGCAGGAGCCACGCGGCCTCCTGCCGCCATCCTTCCGCTTGACCGGGCCTGAATGCCTCGTTGCCCGTGCCGATTTCGATTCGGATCACGCGTCCTCCCTTGTAAGATTTTCTCGCATCCTGAGGATCACCGCATGGCTGGTGGGTGCGTCCGGATAGACCAGGATTCCGTTAGCGCCTGATCCAGGATTCAGAGGATGAGGGTAGGCCACGATTCGATCGTAATTGGCGAAATTTGGGTTAACGTTCATTGCCACAATCTCACGAATCCTCTCCGGGGTCGCAGCCAGGTTGAGAGTTGCGCTCATAGCAAAGGACGACCACCTCTTGTGGTCTGCCGGGACACCATGTAGGATGCCAGGGATGACCAACGTGCCTGCCACATCGACGTCGAGGTGGTAGGTCGTGCGCTTTCTTCTTTCTTTGAAGGTGCCAACGCGCCATTTCCCTTTCAGAGCACCGGAGTAGGCGGGCCGAAATTCCGGTTCAGGCAGGACGTCGATCGTCCGAATTTCACGGCGCATCGTCATCGCGGTTTCGGACACGGAATACAGGGTGTAGTGTTTCCCAACCTCCAGAGGGATTCGCAGCATCGTTAGAGCTGCTGAATTCGGATTTTCCATAGTGGAATTCCCCATGGCCGTGCTGCCCGCGGCAGCGAAAGCGGCCGGGGGCGGGGGCGGGCCTTTCGACAAGCACCGGAGGAATGATCGTGCCCGGCTTGTGTGGACTGGAGCACCATTACCGGAGGCAGTCCGGTATAAAAGGAACCCCGGCCATTCCGGCCGGGGGGGTAGGGTTTCGAGGGCGATCGGTATGTTACACGATTCTAATTACATTTTCCGTTTACCCATAAGAGATTCAAAGCCTCCGTCCATATTTCCAGACGGGTTTGACCTGGGTGTTATCTCTTTATCGATGTGGGTTCCGGTGGCGCCAATACTCGGAGACCAGTAGCATTGTGGTGAGCGATCGATCCAAAGCGAAGTCCACCCGGATACTCAATCCGCGTCGGGCGGATGATCTGGGCAACTACAAGGCTGCAGTTATTTGCACCGAACTTCGGACAGAAATTTTGGAACCTGCAGGAGTCTATCAATGCGTCCGGGGAATGCACCGATCTGCCGGGATTTCGTCGTTGGGCCTCTCCCGAACCAACGTAAGGTCGTCACTAATTACAGGGCCTTGAGATTTTCGGTGTGTCTTTCCTGATCAACGTATCGATCTGCGAAGTTCGGAAGTCCCAATCAGAGTGATCCTGAGAGGCCCTTGGATATAAAAAGCCAATATTTAAACAAATGTTGCGTCGGGTATCGATAGACATGTTGAGAGGGCAGAATTAATCAGAGCGCAATCAAATGAGCCAAGGTAGCACGCCATAAGTGCCCCTTGCGCGTCATTTTGGCACATCTATTCGTGCGAGCGAGGCGGGGATGTTCATTTGTTTTTTTCTTATTGTGCTTATAATCAGGAGTTTGCGTAATTCTAACTGAAGCGGAACGCATTTTGCTAAAATGCACGGCGTGAGTTCCCCCGCTATATCATCGTCCCATATCCTCCCGGCCGCGCCTTTTGAACGCCTCTATGACCATCTTCATTTCGACACGGATTTGAAGAAGCGTTTGGTGTCCCAAATCGCTCTAACCTTCCTACTCCGATCGAAATTTTCTCCCGGAGACCTGCCTGTTCACGGCATAATTCTTCTTCATGGCCCTCCCGGTACAGGAAAGACCTCGGTTGCGAAGGCCGTGGCTTCCAAAGCTGCCAGTATCATCAAAGGGAAAAAGCCGATGCGGCTCCTTGAGATTGACCCGCATGCCTTGACCGGCTCCGCGCTCGGAAAAAGTCAGAAGGAAGTGATGAAGCTCTTCCGGGAAACAATTGTCGAAGAGGCAGCAAAAGGACCTCTGATTGTGCTTCTCGACGAGGTGGAAACCATGGCGGCCAGTCGCCAGAAGGTCAGTATGGAGGCTAACCCGCTCGATGTACATAGGGCAACCGACGCTGTTCTGACAGGTCTCGACGCAATTGCGTCCACGCATCCCGAGATCATTTTCATCTGTACCAGTAACTTTCAACAGGCGCTTGATGAGGCGTTCGTCTCTCGTACGGACTTCATGACTTTCGTGGATGTTCCAGGAGACGCCGCTCGTCATCAAATTATCGACGATACACTGAAAACCTTGGGTTCTGTGTGGAACGAGATCAATGCCCTGCGGACTCAGCCGAATCTGAAAAAGCTGGTAAAAGCGAGCAAGGGCATGGACGGCCGCGCCATTTGTAAGCGAATCCTGCTAGCCCTCTCCTTGGATACCTCGCTCGCGTCGAACCCCGGTACACTGACCATCGGTCACCTCGAAACCGTATTCTCCGAAAATCCCCCCCAAAAATCATGAGTTCAGTAATTGCCCGCAGAATCCGTTCTGCCCCCCACCGGCCAGCAGGAGAAACATGGCAGATAATTTCGGACCTGCTATGCCAGGGAGACAAAGCCCTGCTCGAGGAACTTGGTGGAGTCGCCGGAATTGTCGCCTCAACAATCGTCGATAAGGAGCCAAGGGAAGCGCCGATTATCGTCATCGGCAAGGGACCACGGATCCGGTTCTACTGCCTCTACGGTGATGATGCCATCACTGGTGACGACGCAAACGAAGATGCGCTTCCAGTGAAGCCGCTGGAGGGATCTTGGGAAATCCATGTCCCATTCCCAGCCGATGAATTGGATTGGGCGCAAGGCGCCCTGAAGAAGCAGTCGACGAAGATCAAGGCCTACGACTCAAAAGCCGGCATTGAAAAATCGGGAAGTGAAGCAGCGGTCCAAGCTACCTCCAGTCCATCAACCTCAATCGATCTCGACGCCCTCAACCGCCTATGAGCACGACCGTCAAAGTTAACACCTACTCGCATAGTGTCACGCATGTGACTGACAACATCTTGTCAGGTCTAAAAAGGATCATTCTGCTGAGCGGCCTGTCTCTCGATAAACTCACTTCCGATTGGAAGGTGCTCGAGGCCGGCATCGGCAAGTGGCTTGAAACCCGGCACCTTAATACGGTGACTCTGGAGATTTACACGGGGACTTCATCATTGGTCGGACGTTGGGATTTTGACATCAGCTACACTTACACCACCGGCGACGATGGCGATTTGTGGGCGGATGTCGATGCCATCAAATTCGCCATCAAGAAGGCAGGAGCCATCCCATCCACCTGCATATACCGCGTTATCGCCAACACGAAGGACGGCCGACCTGACGTCAATGGTTGGTCATCCACTCAATACCTCTCAACCGACGGTTTCACCAAACGCCCAATTGGAACCACTATCGGCGCAACGCATCTTGGGGCAGGAACCAGCTACTGGTCAAAATAATGACAATCGAAGAAGCATTTCAGAAATTTAAGTCCCGTCTTGAACTTACCGACGGCGAGCAGAAGGACGCCAGCAAGCGGCAGAAGCGAGTTCGCGAGGTGATGTCAGAGAATTTTCACGTCGAGGACGACTTTCTCGCCGGTTCATATGCGAGGCATACGAAAACCAAGCCTCTCAAGGATGTGGATATTTTCTTGGCCCTCGGGAGCAAAGAACGCCACAGGCTCGACGAACCCGCAAAGGATCTGCTTGAGGCAGTGAGGGTTGCGCTGGTTCCAGAGTATGGAGAGGATAAAGTTTCCATTGGTCGCAGATGCGTTCAGGTCAGGTTCGGTGGTGATGAAGACGACGACAAGGTCATGAGCATCGATGTCGTTCCGGCCTTCACCGAAGGAGATAACTACAAGATTGCCGACCCTCAGAGCGAAAAGGATTGGGCCGTCACCAATCCTAAGACTCATGCGGCGAAAGCCACCGCCTGCAACAAGGATTTCGATCTCAAGTGGAAGCCTGTTGTCAAAATGGCCAAAAAGTGGAACGAGCACAAAGGCAAGCCCATCAAACCAAGTTTCCTCATCGAGGTGATGGCGATAGAACTCCTGAAGGGTCCATTTTCGGGCGGTTATCCCTATGAGCTGAAGGCGCTGTTTGCAGCACTGGAAGCCAGGATTTCGGAAATCTGGAATGATCCTGCCGGATTGGGGCCACCTGTGTCGGATAGAATGGATGCGGCCGCTTGTCAGAATGCTCGAAAGGTGCTTGCTGAAACTGGGCAGTCCGTAGATCGGGCTATTTATCTGGCGAAAACAGGGAACGTGGGCGGAGCACTACGGATCTGGCGTGACGAAGTTTTTGGAAGCCGATTCTCAATTTCCTGAAGTATGGCCAAGAAAAAGACTCAAACTCCGCCTTCGCTCAGCGAGTTGTTCGAAGGCTATCAGAAGGGCCTGATCGCGAACCTCGGAATATCCCGTAAGCTGATCACCCATCCGGTAGCGAAAGGCGACGCCACGGAACTCCGGTGGATAAAAATGCTGAGAACCTATCTACCAACGCGGTATCAGGTTGAACGTGCCTTCGTGATCGACTCGGACGGAACCCTGAGTCAGCAGCAGGATCTGGTGATCTTCGACAGGCATTTTTCGCTTTTTATCTTCGAGCATGAAGGCGTTGCCTACATTCCTGCGGAAAGCGTCTATGCCGTGTTTGAGGTGAAGCCAGAAATCACTCCGAAATACATCGGTTACGCCGGTGACAAGGCAGAGAGCGTAAGAAGGCTCAAGAGGACCTCCGGGCGAATCGTCCAAGCTGGGGGTGATGTCCATACCCCTAAGCCGCCACCTCAGATTCTTGCCGGCATACTCGCCTTGGATTGCAAATGGAAGGAACCGATGGGGGCGAACTTTAAAGGATATCTCCAAGGGCTGAGTGCAAACAGAGCCTTAAACTTGGGCTGTGTGGCCAGGCACGGGGCTTTCGAAATCACTGATGCCACACCCACCTCCTTCACCTGGGATGTCAGTCGGCCCGACACTGCCGTCATGTCTTTCGTACTCACTCTCACCAGATTGCTCCAGAAGATGGGAACTGTGCCGGCGATTCAGATCGAAGAATATGCGAAACATCTCTAAGAGACTGTCTTAATAGATCCCCAAAGACTGTTGACCGGTGGAAGGTGAATGCGCACCCGTAAGCCCCGGAGAGGTGAAATAAGTTACCGCGAAGTTACAGCGCCTCGGCTACTGCCCAACATGTCCGATCACTGTCGAACCACCCCATCAAAAATGATGAATTCTCCATGCACTACTGATCTCCACGAAGAAAGATTCGAATTTACGTTGCTCCGAGTGGACATCGGTCTTGCGGACGAGTTCACAGTTCATCCTCTCGGTGCCGAGCCGTTCAGTAGTGGTAGTTCATGCATTAGGGACTGCATTTCTTTCAAAACGGAAGGCCATGCCTGGAGGCTACGCCGTTTGGTTTCCTACAGGGACGAATTCCTACCGGCTGACACTGCTTATCACCGGGCTGAGCAGGAAGGGACAGCCTCTGCCGCCGGTATGACCCGGAGGGATTGGCTCGATCAGGCTGTCAAATTCGCGTTGGACCAACGCGCCGAGTAACCGGGCATCTGGTCCTTTCTAAAACCGTTGGGCCAACGCAGTACGCCCGGGTCCGGTAGAGTGGGGCGCGGCGCACGAAGTAGCCGCGTGGGGAGAGTCTTCTCCCCGGTCCAAAGTTTCGGGAAGTGTATTCAAAAAATCTCTCTGCCGAAATCCTTCCACAGAACCCCGGAAGCACGTTCACGCCACCGCCGGAAAGTGTATTCAGGAAAACAGGTGTTAAAATGAATACGATCGTGATAGTGGTCAGCCATGAAAAGAGAGAACGCGAGAACCCCGGTGGCGATTCTTGTCCGGGTATCCACCGCCAAGCAGGAAACCGACCGCCAGGTCCATGAACTCCGGGAGGTCGCCACGGCGAACAGATGGAAGGTGGTGGAGGTGATCGAAGAACAGGTATCAGGCAATGCCGCCGAGGCGGACCGAGCAGGTATCGAGCGGGCCATGGAACTGGCGCGGTCGGGATCAATCAGGAAGGTGCTGGTTCACGAGGTTTCCCGGGTGGCCCGCCGGAATTCCACCGCGCACCGGTTTGTGGAGGACCTGGAGGGTTGTGGTGTTTCCCTGTATTGGCACGCCCAGCGGATTGAAACCCTGCTCCCGTCTGGAAAGCGAAACCCCGCCGCGTCGATCATGTTTTCGTTGTTGGCGGAGATGGCGCGTAACGAACGTGAAACGCTGGTTGAGCGGATCAAGTCCGGTTTGGAGGAAGCCCGCCGGAAGGGGCACACTCTCGGTCGCCCCGCCGGGTCGGTTCAAACCCGGGATGAGATGTTGGCCAAGCACCGGGATGTGGTGCGGCATCTTCGGGCAGGTCATTCAATCCGGCACACTGCCAAGATCACCGGCAAGGGTGTGTCCACAGTACAGCGGGTGAAAGCCGCCATGCAACCGGTCTTCGGAAAAGTCGATTATATCGCTGCCGATCAGAGGGGAACGTTTGTCGAGCTTCCAACTCTGACTGGAAGGTGAGGCGGAGGTGCTATTTTAAACACCCCCGCCTCACTTTCCATTATCTCCTAGGCATTGGATGTGGGGCTGATTTCCCCAGCCACTTTCCTTCGAGAAGGTAAAGTTCGTAAAACAAGATCCACTCATGAATCCAAGGAACAATTTTCTCGTGTAAATTGTCAGTGTGTTTCCACGGGGTTTCCACCGGGTGGTAGAGGCACAGAGATCCATTTCGGTAGAGGTGGATCTCCGTGCTCGAAACGATGTCGGGTTTCAGGATGAAAACCTGGGGTTCCTTTCCGGGTTCATACTCGATCCTAACGGTGTAGGTGGCGCAGTCCGGTGTCGGTCGGACTTCTCCGATGCAAGTCAAACGTCGCTTCGAGTATGCACAGCGAAATTCAGGGAAATGTGCTGCCATCAGCGCTTTCTGCAGCGCGAATTTTCGATAGCCTTCGACTCCCTTCCCCCAGTTTTTAAAAACGGTCGCCATAGAAACTGTGGGGTAGGTTACGGACTCCAGCAGATCCGATACCTACGATGCTGGAGGTTTTTGCGGTCCCCGCGGTGATGGTTGCTGCGACGGCTTTAAGGCGTGCTGCCTTTTCTTTGTCTTCCTTGGCTTTGTCGTAGTCGCGGAAGTAACCGTCACTTTGAAAGACCCACTCCCACGCATCGCGGGCGCTTTTGTTATCTTGGTGATCCGGTGTGTCCAGAACTCCGAGATTTTCGAGCGCCTCCTCGATTTTTGAAAGGAATTCGGTGACGTTGTCATCCGCGTCGGTGCGGGTGATGGGCGGCTTGTCCGGGTGAGCAAGGTTCAGGATCACTTTGTTGTCTTCAAGGCGGTCCTTGAGCTCCTCAAGCAATCGTCGGAAGGCCAGATCAAGACGGGAGTGGAATGCCGGCTGGCATTCGACAACGAGCATCGTGAGTTTCATGCCGTTTGGCATGTCCCAGTTGTAACGGCTGCGGCAAAAGCGTTTCAGGAGTTGGATCAACCGACGCATCTGCGTGCCATGGCCTTCGACGTCCGTGTTGCGGGATTTGACCTCATTGTTGAACCAGTGATTGAGTTGGGTTGGATCGGATTCCGTCCAGCCAAATTCACCGGCGAGTTCCCGCACCATGTCGCCGTTGTCCTTTTCGTATTTCCGGTAAACGGGGAAATCGATGTGATGGCGCTCCTCGTCGCCCTCCTTGTAATAAACGCGGATGGCATTGGCGGCCATGTTGGGCTGTTTTGCGAAACGCGCATCCTTGAGCGCTTCCAGCACGTGCTCCTTGACCTGGGTGGAGGTGAGTTCGTTGCCGTCGTCATCGACCAGTTCGTCCCGCCATAATACGAGGCCGTCATCGATGTCGTATTCCTCATTGACGAATTTCGTCTGAATGATGGTCCGAACCGCAGATGATCCCTGGGGTTTGAACGAGCTTTGGGAAATGGAGAGTCCGTCAATCCGCTTGGGTAGCCGCAAAATCAGGCGGTCCCGATTGGAATCACGGTGGGCGAAGAGCTTTTCTTTGAATCCCTTGGGGAGACGGACTTTTTCCTCACGGAAGGCTTCGATTTGTTCTGAATAGTCAAACATGGTGTATTAGGCGGTGATGGTTTTGGCGAGTTGGTTTGCGTAGGCGGACCAGTCAACGGCTGGGACCGTTGCACAGGCCTGGAGACGGCTGAGAAGGCGGAAGGCGAAGTAAGCCAGCGAGTTTTCGGGAGGGCCGTAGGTGAGTCCTCCCCCTTCCTTGAAGGTGTCAAAACAGGCGCCGTTGGCGGCGAATCCGCAATCGAGAGCCATCGGTCCGCTGAGTGCGGAGTGATTTTCAAGGAACGAAGCTCCAAGGCCGTCGGCCCATTCCACGTCGATGGCCAAGATTCCAGCAATGATGTGCTGAGGCTCTTTGGCGGGATAAACGCCACCTGCGTGAACAATGGGGATCGAAGTGCGGTGGAGTTTCCTCACCGATGCTGCTTTATCCCCGGCGTATTCGAGGTATCCCTTGTTGATGGTTGGTTTGCACTCGAACACGGCGTAAACGCTTTCCGCAGGGACGTAGCGATGTTTGTCACTGTCCATCAATGTAGGGGTGTATTGACGGTCGAAGACGACGACATCAATGGAGTCGCTGGTGTCTCCGCGGGAGTCGATGACCATCGCCTTGTCGACCGTGTAGCGGTCAGGAAGGTAATGGCGTAGGAAGTCGATGAAGTGCTGTTCGTTGACCTCTCCTTTGTCGCCCTGGTGGCGGATTCGGTTTGAGGAGCGGAGGCTTGCCTCAAGGCAGACCTGTTCGCTGGCGAAGGATTCTTGGAGAAAGAGGACTCCTGCGTCCTCATCCGTTGGCTTGTTTTCGATGGTTTGGATCATAATTTAAGGCGAGGGAGTTCCCTGCTACATACTTATGATGAGCTGACCTCAAAAATTGCCGTCGCCAGCGAACTTTTTTTTGGATAGCGTCGTTTGGTGAGCTCGAAAGAGGCAAACGAACTCCGATTGGGGGCGATGACGGAAGCCGAACTCCATGATCTCATGGATCGGACAACCGCGTATGCTGCCCGGCTGATTTCCGGCAGGCGCTGGAGATTCGGGAGTGGCGGCTTCTTGCCGGGGGGGCGTTCGGCTTCGGATCTCACTCAGGCCGCCTTTGAAAACATTCTCGACGGCGGAAAGTGGGACGAGGACAAGCCTTTATGGCTTGTTTTGCAGGGATATGTCCGAGGCTTGGTCGGGAATCTCTCAACTTCTTCCGAGAACCGCCTGGTTTCGGGGATTGATGACAAACGATCGTTGGAGGAGGATAGCTGGAGGTCTGCGGTTGAGCAAATTGCTTCCGATGATTCTCACCCCGCCGAAAACCTGCAGCGTATGGAAGACGACGACGTGATGCTCGACGTCGTCGATGCCTTTGAAGTCGGATCTCCCGAAAGGAGGATCGTGGAAGCCGTCCTCAACGGTGCTTCAAAGCGGGCGGAGGTTCTGGAAGAATCCGGCTTGAAGGCGGCGGAATATGAAGCGGCAAAAAAACGATTGCGTCGTTCTCTCGAAGATTTCCGGCAACAACGGGCCGCAGGGCATCATTAAAAGGTAAGGAGGATGCAATGAACGGAAAAAAAGAAAGAACCGGAACGGACATGGTCGAAGACCTTTCGGCTCTCGTGTACGAAACGGATGCCTTTCCTTCGACTGAGAAAGCCAAGGAGATTTTGGCGGAGGAAGGCATCGATACGACTTCGTTGAATTCGTGGGCTTCTGAAAAACTCAAAGGGATCAAGGCCCGTCAAAGGATGGCGTTGGCAAGGGAGAGGCGGCTTGCTTTTGAGGAAAGGTTTAAAACGTTGGGTCGCTCGTTTTCGGGCACGGCCTCGGCATTGAGGAAGAAGGTTTTGGATAAAATACGTATTCTCGGTGAGTCGGATCCCGAAGGGGCACAGGTTTTTTGCCGGAAATTCGAGGATGTTCCTGATGAGGACCTCGCTGACTTGGATGCGGAATTATCGCTGTTGGAAGAGCTGGAGGGAGAGAGTGAGGGTTTCGATGAAAAAGGATCCTGAGCGGATCAAGGCGGGTGCCGCCGCCTTTCGTATTCTTTCTGAATTCGGATTTCCTCATCCTCGGGAAATCGATTTGAAGGATTTGGCCATGGATAGGAAGGTCTTCGTCCGTGAGGGAGAAATCAAGGGAGCCGAGGGGCGTTTGCTGAGGAAGGGCAAGAACGGTGTGATTCACATCCGGAAGGATATCGGTTCCGAAGGTCGCCGTCGGTTTACGATTGCCCATGAGTTGGGGCATTGGGAGCTGCACGCGGCTTACTCCCAATTTCTCTGCGATGCGGAAGACATGAGGGATTACGGTCGGTCTCCTCTTGAGGTGGAGGCGAATTGTTTTGCCGCCGAGCTTCTAATGCCGAATTCCCATTTTCGAGCTGCTTGCGGGAACCAAGAGCCCTCCATGGCCTTGATTGAATCGCTGGCCGATGATTTTCAAACGACTTTGACCTCCACCGCCATACGATTTGCCGATGTAAGCAAGAGGCGTGTCGTGGTTGTCTATTATCAGAACAATGTCGTTCGGTGGAGCTATTCAGATCCTAAGAAAAACCTGCCATTCGTGGTGTCGGGAAGACCTGTTCCGAATTTCAGTTCGGCCACATTGGACACGAGTGAGGTGGCAAACCGAATGGATCATTATGAGGACGCGGACTGGTTTCCCCAATTATCGTGGGGCAAGGAAGATGTGAATGAGGAAACCAAAAGGATGGGTTCCTTGAAGGGTGGGTTAACTTTGTTGTGGTTCTGTTGAGACGGAACCTTTGCCTTTTGGGCGGAATGTTGATTCAGCGGAGTTTGCCGGGGTCGGCGAGCAATCCGGCCGCCTCAAATTTCCGCAGGAGATCCCGCTGACGGTCACCCATTTTGTCGTTTTTGCTCTGGTTCAGCCGCAACGGCATGAGTTCGAGGTTGGCGATCACATTGTCCAGTCCGGGCACGATGGCGCGGGGAATGATGTGGTCAACGGATAGGATGTCTCCGGTGTAGGGGCCTTTACGCACCTTGGGCGATCGGCCCCTCCGCATGGCCTCAATGTCCTCGGCGGTGGTGCTGCCCAGCTTCTCAAGGATGTCGAGGTTCCTCAGGATCGCTGCTGTGGTGACTTTCCCTTTTTCGGTTCCACTCCAGCCGATTTTCTCGATGGCTCCGGCGACGATTGCCGTCGGATCTTTGCCAGCTTGTTTGGCGGTGTAGAGTATTGCCGTGATTTTGAGGATGCGGGAGTTGCTGCCGCGGTTTTTGAGTGTCGCGAGCTTCGCCGGGTCGATCAGGGATTTGATCATCCCGGATTCGATCGTGTCCATGGCGTCAGTTGCCGACGCTTCTTGGACATGGGGGGGGTGTGAACTGGTCTTGGGGTTTTCTACCTCGCTCGGGTCACAGGCCGTGAGGATGGCCAGCAGGACCAAGGTGATAGCGCGGAGTGAAAGCATCGGAATGAGGAATGAGGAATGAGGAATGAGGAATGAGGAATGAGGAATGAGGAATGAGGAATGAGGAATGAGGAATGAGGAATGAGGAATGAGGAATGAGGATAGAAGATTCTGCCATCGCCGGAAACCCTGTAGTGAAAAATCCCGCCACCGGATCGGCGGGGGAGAAAATCAACTGGGCACTCGTGGATAGAGGACGGTACGAAAACGATGGATACGCATCAACGTATCGAGATTTCAGGATGCGTTCAAATGAGTAGTTGCGTTGTATCGCGCATCTGGTATGGTCAAGCGATTTTTCCACCAACATGTTGGCCCCCACCTTTACCCCCACCCAAAACCGGCTTGTCGAAGCTGCTACGTTTCGATCAATTTCCCAGACCAATCCTTTTTGGTTTGGCAATCTTGCCCACCTCTATTTGGAACTTCGGCTCAATCTCGATGAACTCGAAGGAGCGGAATCCAGTCGCAAGGCCCAACAAGCCCATGAATACATCCGAAAGGCGGCTGAGGTGTGCCACGTGGTGGCGGGTCAACTGAATGGCCAGGTTCTGGAAATCCACGGCAGAACGATCCATATCGGGCTGGAATATTCGTCGTCCGCTGAAATCGGGGAGAGGATGAAGGAAGCGTCCGGCTTGATCCACATCCTGCTCGGTCGAACTTATGGTAGTGGTGGACCGGACGGTTGGCGGATCGCTGGCGATCATGCTGCGACGCTAACTGTGACGAGCGAAGGCATCCATCAGGATACATCGCTTGTGTCCCTCAGTCCAGCCGCGAACTTTCCGGCAAAGCAGCTTGCGCGGAAAAAAGTGCCTCGATGGTATGCGGGTTTGAACCTCGATCAGAAATGGGCGGTCTATTCACTTGATGAGCTGGCCGAGACTTGCAAATCCCGGAAACGTGTTGATGAGATTTTTCCAGGGCAGCGTAACCTCGTTCAGTTGGTTGAAGCGGCAAACGCACAAACGATCAACTTCTCATCTTCAAAGGCAATCCGGCAAATCAGCGCCCAAGCAGCACCACTTGGTAACCCTGGAGCAAACGACCTCTATTCTTGTTACGGCTTTGTCCTGAGTATGGATCTGGACGGCTTTACCAAGCGCGTCGCCCGGGCGGCCGTTGGATCGATGGATGACAAGCGTAAGCTTGCAGAGGACTTTCTCGACATCATGCGTCGTGCCGCGGCATTCGCCGAGCGTCACCCGGATACTTTCATCCAGTTTCCTTTTGCGGGAGACAACGCCATCTTCGCCGTGACTGCAGAAAATCTGGAAGATTACAAGGCAAGAAAAAAGGTGACGCCAGTCAAGACAGCGGTTGAATGGGAACAGGCGATGGGTGACCGAGCACGCGATGCTGGCTACGGCGGCTGGGGTCAGAGTCTCGCCGGAGGAGGAACCCCACATGGAAACAGCAAAGGGAACCTCCACGTCGCGGGAATTCTCCTTGGCGGCAGACGGTTCCTCATAGGTATTGGGCCGGGAATGCGGCACGCCCGGCAAGGCTTTGTCCACGTGGATCCATCTCCAAAAGAGCTGGCAATGTATCGACCCGACATCGCGGACCTACACGAGCGCCTTAAAAAGGAATTCTACGATTGCCCCACACCACTTTCTGATCGGTCTTCCAATTATAAAAAGGCCCAGCTCTCGAATTTGAGCAAGGCTCTATCAGAGGTGGAAGCAGAACGTGTCCGGGTCGTTCAGAGTGTTGCACAGCCCAAAATCGTTCTGCCTTCTGCTGCGGTTATAACTCATCGACCTTTCGGCGGACTGAAATGAAACGCGCCTATCCACAGCACACCAGCCACGGGATGCATTATCGTCGCTCGTTGTACGAGAGGCTGATCGCTCCCCGTGGCGGAAATCGGAGAAGTCCCAAAATAATTGGAGGAATCAAACACGATGGCGGGCAGTCAGACATCATTATTGCAAACCATGGTAATCCACTTATTTCATCCCCGTGGGTCAACTGCAGAGAGCCGTGGGTTCGGCGTAGCGTGGACTGGCATTTTCTGAATTTCGGCGCGAAACACCCTAAGACTCAGTTTTGTTGGGTGCTCGACCTGGAATGGAAAGATCACTTCCGTGAGAGACTCGATGCGGACGAGGCTCCCGAAGTTCTTTGCGAGGACGCGGCCCACTGGCAGGTGGAAGCGATGAGGCGAGTTCTCTCCCGGCACTGGCATGGATGGAAACAGGGCATCGACGAATGGCCTAGGGAGTGGGTGGATTATTCCCACGGTAGAGCTGGCGTTGAGGAGTATTTGGAGGGACGATACCGCGCAGTATGAGACAATTGTTAGGATTATTGCTTAATGGGCTGGACCAACCGGTTTCCGTGGCATCACCCCGGATGGAAGCCCACGATTCCCCTGAGGGAGTCGACCTTGCGGCGAAGCTCAGCTTTGAAGCTACGGTCGCCCAAATGTCGCGTGGGTTTGAGAACACCCAGCGTGTCATCCAGTTCATGGACGCGAAAGCCGGCGCGGTGATCGCGCTGTGCTTGGGCATCTTCATCCTGACAGGGAAGCTGGTCGTTGGCGTCTATGACCGCCTGGGCGAAGGAATGCTGACCTCCCACCATGCACCAGTTAATTTCATGATCTGGGGGATGACTGCGATTGTCGTAGGGGTGGGACTGACGGGGTTTATTTCTCTCCATTTCGCTTTTGGCGCGGTAAAACCCAACGGCCTCCCACAGCCGGAGCATTTCACGACTTTGTTCCCCGCGGCCAAGAAACCTTGGGAGCAGCCTGATCTCACGAATTATATGGGGAGGGCGGTGGCAGGTGAAAACCAGCACTTTGTCCTTGATGAATTCCGACGCCAGCTGCTGGCGCTGGGAGACATCGTGTTTCGGAAGATCAATTGCCTGAAGACCGCAATCTTCTTCCTTTGGTGGCAGGGGTTGTTCTCCTTCCTTCTGTTGGTTTTTATCGGTGTAGTGGTGGGTTTCGGTCTATACCCGAAGAAGGCGGACCTTCCACCCAAGCCGTTCCCCGTAACCATTTTGCCTGCCGGTTCGATTCAAGGAGCAAACCCGTAAAGCCTCAGAGGCCATCGTGAAACTCAACGATCTCACCAATTTTAAAAGCGAACATTTTTGGCGGTGCTGAGTCCGCATAAGCCGTGACGAGGAATGAGTCGAGGGTTTCATGCTTATCATCCCAAGTTCCGCCGAAGCTCACCGGGATATTTCCTTTCCATCTGGCTCTTGGGAACAGTGGGGACCTCATGTTGTTTCCGGCTGATACTCGAAAATATTTCAAATTCGGTTCTGTAGGGTCGTCCTCCATGTAATTTGGGTCCGCGTAGCCTGTGGCCCGTCCACGATATTGCGTCGGTGCCATAATGTTCAGCCCGAAATGTCTGCACAGGGAGTCGCTTACATTTTCAACTTTCCATAAGAGGTTGCTTTTAGGTTCCTTCCGAGTTTCGTAACGCCAAAGATGCAATTCTAAGCTCACCAGGATCTCCGGATGACGAATTCGGCTTCGAATATCAAGGATATGCTGAGTGGATAACCCCTTCAATTTTGAGCCTACCCTCTGATAGAATATAAGGTCGCGGGCTTGGTGAGGAGCATCCCCGCTCGGGTCGATCCGAATGACCACGACACCTCGACCAGGATCTTGAGGAAATGGAAGAAGCCGAACGCCGATCCGCGAAACAGGAGGACTCACCAGTGAGTGTATCACGTCTTCAAGCCACCCTTGCAGCCCTCCTTTTATGGAGAAATCAGCCCCCTCATCAAATTTGATCGGCTGGCCGGGGCTTGGATCATGGCAACCAATCACAAGGTAACCACCGCTGTAGTTGGCAAAGGCTGAGACGTAGCAAGAAAGGTTCTGCAGAACCTTCCCTTCATCCGTCAGCCACCTGGCTGCTTTGAAATCTAGCCATTCGGACTCAACGGGCGGCAGGTTTTCAACGTAACCAAGGTCCCACTCGTGAAGGGGTTTTAGTTGAGAAATCATCGGTCGTGGTCAGTTCGGGGACTCTTTCTGGGCTTTTTTCGGTCTCTTCGTTTTCGATGCCGCAAGGAGTTCGTCTTCGTTGGCGATAAGGCCCTCGTACAGCTTGAAGAGGTATTCAACGCGTTCACGATCACTCTGAAATCCGGTGGCGCGGTAGCATTTGTCTACGGCGCGATCTAACGTTTCGTGTGCCTTTGCGAGCAAAGGGGGCATGCTAACCGGATCATACAAATCTGCTAGATTGGAATCAGGAAACTGCGCCCTGGCTTCCAAAACTGCCTGCCCCGCTCTCTCCACAGCGGATTTTTGGGGCGCGGTAGGTGTCGGCCACGGAAAATTGTTGTAAACCAACTGCGTTGAATACCGGTATCTACTTTCGAGTCGCCCGCAGATTTGTTTCATCCATGCCATGTGAAGGCCCGACGCCAAAATCCCAAAGTGGTAAGGCGTAGCACCGGGAATTGCAGAGCAACTATTATGGATAACGTTCTCGGGGCCGAAGTAACCAAAGGGCACGTAGTGCCGGTTCTCTGAGGTGTGCTGAGGCACCACCATAAATTCGGTGGTTGGTTGCCTAATTTCTGCAAACAGTGAAGGTTGGTTGGCCATCCGCTGTGTGGGCAATTTTGGGCTGGACAGACGAAATTCTTTTACTCGCTGGAGGCGATCCTTGATACCCCCAATTGTCCTAAGATCGGCGGGTGTGGCATTCAAGAGCCAGAGGCACCAGCGAGCTTTGTTATATAAATATTCTTCTGCGCAAAGAAGCGGTCGGATATATTTGTCGGCACCCGGATTTTGATTGAGGAAGTCACCACGATCTTCTTCTTCAATGATCAAGCCGCCCCCATCTGTGGGCTTGTTGCCATAAACGCAGCGAGGTACATCCTGAAGGGGCTTGTTCCTGGATCTTACTGCCAGATCTGCGCCCTCAATTAAATAAGGACTGATATTGGAGGCATTTTGCACAGTCACTGCTCCGCCGGCATCAAAGATCTTTTTATCAGGGCGATCGTATGCTCCAAAGCCGATAATCACTACGTGCACGTTCGCTCTGCCTCGGGCCTCGCTGAGCCATTTGAATGTCCGGTAACCAAAATGGATTTTAATTTTGAAGCGATTGAAAAGCTCGCTCCAGTAGATTCCGGGCTGTTCGCCTTGCGTAATTGAATTTGTCGATACGAAAGCCACGCTGATTTTCGTCCCTTGGATGTATTGGGCAGCAAGACGGTACCAGGCTGTTACGAAATCTAATACTCCAGACCCTTTTAATCCTCCCCAAGCTCTTTCAACGTCTTGTCCTTGCTCTGGCGTCATCAGGTGCTTGCCCACAAACGGTGGATTGCCCAGAATGAAGGAGCACTTGTCCTTTGCAACTACGGACTCCCAAGGAATTTGCAGCGCATTTCCGGCCACGATGTTAGCAGCGTCGGTCAGAGGGAGCCGGAGGAAGTAGCGTCCCAGCTCCTTCGACAAGTGCATATTCGCCTGATGGTCCATCAGCCACATGGCCACGCGAGCAATTTCAGCGGGAAAGTGGCCAATCTCAATTCCGTGGAATTGAGAGACGCGGACCCGGGTGAGCAACTCGATGTCGGTTATTGTCTGGTTTGCCTGGCCGGTAAGTTGGAGTTCGTGTTTGATGACCTCGGTTTCGAGAGCGCGAAGCTCGCGGTAAGCGATGATGAGGAAGTTTCCGCATCCGCAGGCGGGGTCGAGAAAGTTCAACGTAGCGATTTTGTCGTGGAAGGCGCGGACACGACGCAGCCGTTCCTTTTTGTCCTTCAGCGGTAGAATGACTGCTAGCTCCGCCCGCAGGTTGTCCATGAACAGCGGGTTGATCACCTTCAATATGTCGGGTTCGCCGGTGTAGTGGGCCCCGACTTGACGACGTTCCTTAGGCTCCATTACCCCTTGGAACATCGAGCCGAAAATGGCTGGACTGATTCGAGACCAGTTCAAGTCGGTCGTTGCGAGCAGTGTTTCCCGCATCTTGCTGTCGGTCCCAGCGAAGGGAAGGTGGTCGGCAAAGAGTCTTCCGTTTACGTAAGGAAAGGCGTGAAAATGCTCACCCAAGGTTTTCTGACGTTTGTCTTCGTGGGTGTTCAGGACCGAAAATAGCTGAGCCAATTGTGCCCCAAGGTCGCTGCCATCGTCGCGAGTTTCATTGAGGAGGAAGCTAGCGAATTGGTTGGCTTCGAAAATCTGAGTGTCCTCGGCAAATAGGCAGAAAAGTATGCGGGTGAGGAACTGATCGAGTTGTTCCGAAGGATATCCACCCTCTAGCAGCGCGTCGTGGAGTTCAGCCATTTTCTCGGCCGCCTCGATGTTCACCGGGTCTTGAGGTTTGATTTCGACCTGGCGCATGCCGGCGAGAAATCCAAATGCTTCAACATTTTTCGGAAGGTCTTCGAGCTTGATCTCCCACTGCTTTCCTTCGTCGAGGTCGTGAAGTGCGATGCGGGCGAAATCTGAAAGGATCAGGTAGCGCGGGACTTCAACGCGCCTCCCGGAATTGATCAGCTCCTGTATGTATCCCATGGCCTGGCTTTCCGCCTTGCCGAGATCTTTGCCGGCCGATTTGTGCTCCGCCATCAGCACGCCCTTCCAAAGTAGGTCGATAAAGTGTTTGCCCTGTCCCTCGAGCTTCTTCACCGGGTCCTCAAATGAGGCGACTTCCCGGCGCGTGCGACCGAAAACCTGAAAAAAACCGTCCCAAAAGGATTTTGCCTCGGCGTGTTCTCGGGTTTCCCCCTGCCACTCGTTCGCGAATTTCTGGGCGCGGTTTCGGATTTCGGCGAGTGAGAGTGTGAGCATTGCCATGGGTTATGAAGGAGTAAGGGGATTTCTGCAAGAGACAGGTTATCGAAGTCATTTTCCCATTAGGGAAGGATCACTGAGATACGATCACTGGAAGGTGGGCACATTCCTTGGGCCAAAGAACTGCCGGACGGTGCCTGCTTTTCGTCTGGTTATTCAGGCTTACTTGCTGCCGGGAAGCGGTAACCATTGGGGACGTTCCACTACCAGCTCGACAGTCACCCACCGGCGCTCGCCGGTGGGGTTTGTTTCCATCATCTGGTACGTGCCTGCCGGAAGCATTTGCAGGTGAACCTTGGTGGGCACTCTCCACGAATTTGATTTCCGGTCGGCGATCGCCTCCTGATGAACGATGTCGGCTATCCTGTCGCTTTGACGGACGATCTTCGCGGTGATACTGGCGGTCTGGTCTTGCTGTGCCCGGTCAGCGAGTGAATTTTGATACCCCGCCGCACCGAAAACAGTCGCGACAATGATCGCTGTCGTCGCGGCCCACTGCCACCGGGGGGAAGACTCGCGCTTGCCCCTGATCCCTTGTTTCCCAAATTGTGCAGGTGACACTTTGTCCCTGTTGAGAAAGGAATGGATCTCCGATGTTTGGCGGTATACCCGCAGTTCGCCCAGCAGCCGCGGCAATCCTAACTGGTGGGAGTGGAGGCTTGATGCATCCAGCTGGGCTCCCACAACCTCCTTATATTCCTCGGGTGTAGCCGCAAGGACACGGGTGCTTATCTCGCGAGGGGATAACCCTCTGAGTTCGGCGACGGAAGGAATGGGAGCCAGCTTTTGCATCGGATCAGACGGTTTGATCGGTTTTCTTGGATTTGGCTTTCTCCGAAGGGTCGTCAGGTGGCAGGACCTGCTGGTATGGGGGCGCGAGCAGTTCAGGGGCTACTTTTCGGACAGCTTCCTCCACCTTCGGGTATGAGTCATTCCAGTAGTCTCCAATCACGTGTAAGCCGGACAAAGCAGGGCCGCCAGCGGCCGCATATTCCGAAATCTCAGCGAACGGGACCGGCAATTGCTGGCCGATTTCGCGGGCCTCGTCTTCTTCCAGCATCTCCATCTGGAATACGTGATTCGGCTTCAGGTCGGAAAGTGCTTTGTAGAGGTCAATCGGCTCGGTCTGTTCAGTGGGCTCCGCCCCGAAGTTAACCTGGATCCAACGGTCTGGTTTAATATCCTCGTAGGCTTCGATGGCGCCCCCAAGGACGAGGTTGTTTTTACGGACCGGAGCAATCCCGATGACGGTGCAATAACGAAGGGCACCCGAACGAAGCAGATTATAAATCCCCTTCGTTTTCCCACCCTTGGCGGGCAGATCAATGATGATTGGGCGACCTTCATCAATCGCTTTCTGGACAATGAGGGGTAAAACCGCACGAGCCTCCTCGATGGAGTTGATATCCCACGAGAAGACCTCCGGGTTTTCCAGATACTTGCCCTTCTCTGTTGGGTGCGGAATCAGGATTTGGTTCAGAAGCCCGGGATTCACATCCAGGGCGATGACCAGCGGTTTAACCCCGAGCAGGCTGCAGATGTAGTAAAAGAATGCGAGGATGGCGGATTTATACGCTCCTCCCTTCGTGTTCATCGCAATAAATACGATTGGTTTCAGTTTCATAGTATTTGGCGTTTGTTGTTGAATCCCTCGCGCAGGCAATAATTCCTCACACCTTGGCCTGTGACTCTGATCCCGAGATCCTGGGACAGCCGTCGGGCCATGGCATAATAGGGAATTCGTGCCTCCGCCCAATCCCGCAACCGGGCGTCGAATGCCCTCAGACCGCCCCATTCGAGGCGGGTCGGGTTGGCTTGATTGGTTTGTTCGGGTTGTTTCGACATAGCTACTTTCGCTGCTTTTTGGTTACGTAACACAGGACATGGCGTCAAGCAAGATTGACTTGGCTTCTTCAATTAATGAAAGAATTGCCGCATGAAAGAGCCACAGCCTCACGATAAGCCGGCGAATTCCCGCAATGAACGTCCCGAAACGTCAATGAGGGTGACCCTATCTCTCGGGAAAGACGCCTATGACCGTCTGGATCGCCTGTCCCGTGCACTTTCAACCTACGTCCCAGGTGGGGTGTCGCGTTCCGCGGTGCTTCGTGGCCTTTTGGAATTCGCCGAAGAGGCCGCACTTTCCGTTGCTGAGACCAGATTGCTGATGCTTAACGCCTCTATCAACAATCCTGTCGGAATTCCAAGCCCGGACTTTAAGCCTTCCGCTGACAATCGCCAGCCGCTGGTGGAGGAAGTGAAATTATGGTTCGACCTGAAGGAAAAGATTTTTGCTCAAACCAAATCGGCAAATTAATGCTTCACACGGAATCGATCCAAATTCACCGGGGCCTTGGTCGTGAAATCCGTTTTGATAGAGCCGTCCTCGTTTCGAGGGATGCTGGCCAGAACCTCATCCGGCGTGCGTTCAGATGTTCCTTGGCGTCGAGGGGCCACGTCAGTTGACGAATCGGATGCAGATTCGCCAGACTTCTTAGCGGTCGGAGCCTTTGACTCAACGGGATCCTGCCCGGTAGATGCAGGTCTTGGGTATTCGGCGCGGGCATTCCCACCTCGATCATCCGTTGAAAGCATTGCGCTTACGCTGGGGGAAGCGAAGGCAGACCGGCCGCCCGTAGCCTCCGACCCAGGGGCAAGTTCTTTTTCGGGTTGGAATCTTAACCCGCTATAAGAAACCGGACGAGGCCGCCAGCCATTCAGAATCATCTCGTCGGTTGGGTCTCCGTTTTCATCGCGCCACCGTTGCATGGCGAGTTCGTAGTCGGGGCCTTTCGCGCTGCCCCTGCCCAGAGGTGGAAGATGCAACCACTTCCGGGTTTTGGACAGCAGCGCCTGGGTTTTTTTCAATTTGGGGTCCGCGAGCGGGCCTTTTCCTTGGTCGGGTTTGAACCGGGAACCGGAGGTGGCACCACCTTCCGCCAGTAGAGCATCGAAGATTTTTAGTTCGTCGAGGTAGTCCCGAAGTTCAACGGTTTTCCGGAACCGCAGAATCGTGTAAACACAGAGAGGCCGAATTTTCTCTTCCCAGAGAGTCTCACGAGGATCCTGCCGGGTGGCATCTCGATTCACGAATCCCTGAAATGCGGCCCGGGTGTCGAATGTCGTAGGGTCTGGAATAGCTGGGGATTTCATGGGATTAGGCCAAGATTTGGAAGGGTTGGCAGGGATTTGCCTGCGATTAGATCGGGAGCACGCCGGATTTGAGGTGATTTGATCAAGAATTAACTAGATTTCTTCGCGATTTAAATACGATTTATCATGGATTTACCACGATTTCAAGCGATGTTATCTTGATGCCAAGGTATTACTTCGAGATTTACTGAGATTTTCAGGATTCTTCGGGGATTATCCTAGGATTTTATCGATCGGCGCATGCCGCCCTCATCAGCCGGGTCGCCCCCGAGAGGCTGGTTTGGGATAATCGGCAGAAACGGTAGTGATGGCGGTAAAAAATCCGGCACCGTCCGTTATTTTTCATTGATTATTCAATGGGTTATGGTATCGTCCGGGTGTCCGGACGATACCCGGGTTGGTGTCCACAAAGGACGCCACGGGGGAGCCTTCCGTCAGGAAGGGAGGGCGTCAGCCCCGGGTTCAAGGGGTGCGCCCCTGCCCTCGGAGAGCAAAAAGGGGCTCGGTGACGCGGTAGCGAAACGAACTATTCAGGAAAAACGCAGTTTTGACTAGGAATAGCGAGCCCCTTTCTTGTCATTCATTACTCTATACTGGCCAATTCTGTTGGCTTGGTTTATAAGGCTCGCATGAAACGAAAAGGCCCTGATAAAGGAAGCAAGGTGCGGGGAAATCCCAATGGTAAAACATTAAGCCCAACATCGAAGACGGTTACGTCCGAAGACATGCTTGAACACATGGGAATAGTGCTGCGCCTGATGAAGGACGCAGCATCCACTCAGAGGCATCACGTTTCCAGACTGCGGAAAGAACTGGGGCTCCCTCCAAATGCCGCCCTGCCGGATGCCGTTGGCGACAAAGATGGGCATTCCAGGGATTATTTCCCGACGGTTCCAGAGATTGATGGCGATACTCTGAAAGATGTGGAGCGGAAAGAGGCGGCGTGTGGGCTGCTGCTGGAAGAAGGTTCGGTCATCGCAGGTCTCAGAATTTACCGCGCCAAAGCAGGTTCTGGAGAGGACGACGCCTGGTTGGCAAAATCCATTCCGGTTGAGGGAGGCCGGGAATGGGTCAACCACAACAAAAAGCTGATTAAAGAGCGAGCCACCTATAGCGAATTGAATCGTCTGATTGTGACCGCTGGCGAGGCAATCGGAGAGCGTAAAGGCGAGGACGTCGGTAGGCGGAAGGAGAAGATCAGGTATGCCACATCGCCTCTCAAAACAATCACGGCACGGTTGATGCCCCACGAGGCCGAAATCCTCTTTGGCAGCTTGTCCGGGAACGGACTCGACCGGGCGATGGATTCGCTCAAAAAGGATTTTGAGCATGAAATTGGATGCGAAGTCGCGTCTATGGCGGTTCACCGGATGAGGAACAACGACCTTCACGTTCATGTCCAGTACACGATGGTGCTGGAGGTTGAGATGCCCAAGAAGGCGTATGGTCCTCTGAAGAATGAGTGGGAAAAGAAAGCGGTCGATTGCGCAAGGCAGTCCTTGTTTGCTGAGGGCAAACGCGACTTCCCGGCGGCAGTGGGAAAACGAAAAAAGCTGCTGATCGAGCAGGGCGTGATTCCGCCTCCTCCGAAAAGGACTCGATTTGAAAAGCAGAAAGGGAACCGGAATCTCAAGACGAATTCCCTTTTGGGTTACTCCTTCAAATTCAAGCTGAATATGCTTCGAGCGGCCCAAGCTTTTCCGGAGGAAACAGAGCTGGCTGAAAAAATCGCGCAACGGGGTGACAAAAAGGGCGATTTCAGGGATAAGTTCCTCTTCCGGACCGATGAGGAGATTCAGGCTGAAAGACTCGATTATTGGCTGGAACGACGGTGGCGGGAATCGGTGGCGGCTGAGGTCCCGGAAGAAATTCGGGCGCGGCTTCCGGCCGCCGCACTGGAGGAGGCAAGAAAATATGCGATCCACGGCACGACGCAGGTAGAAGCTTTCCACCTCGAACTTCACCGGGATGCGACGGAGAAGCAGTTAGTGGATTCTGAGACGCAGTTGACCCGAATATTGGATGAGGCTGCTGATCTGGAAATCCGGATGGCGAATCTGGCGGCGGAATTACAGAGACAAAATCTAGCGTTGGACCAACGCGTTATCGAGGTGGAGGGTCGCGAGAATTCCGTTTTGCAAAGCGAGAACGACGCTGAGTTGCGGGGAGTCCGCGCTGCATTTGGTAAGCTGTTTCCGGAGTCCGCTCCGGTGGCGAATACCCCTGAGGGTATCATCGAGGAAATAAAGATCGGGATCGAGGACGCGGCCCAGGCCGCTGTGGAGAATCAGATGCTGGAGGCACTTGAGCCTCCGAGTTTGGAAGCGGTAGCTGAAAAAATGGGCTTCGGCCCGGAACCGAACGCTGAGGGACTATTTCGCCTGCCTGAGGGAGGCCTTCACCCCGAACGGGTGCTCATCACCGACCGGACATTTGTTCGATCGTTTCCCACGCTGGGAATGGATTCCCCGCAGAAGGGTGAAGGAGTAGTGGAGCTGCTAGCGACAGAAGAGACGAGAGAATCGATCAAACGCTCAAGATCTCAACTACTCGCCCAGTTACTGAAATGGTTCCCAAACAAAGCGATTGCGCTCGCCAACGAGGCTCTGGGGGACCGCGCCGGCAAGTTTCTCAGAGAGCTATTGCATCTGGACGCGCCGAAGACTCCGGCGAAGAAGGCCGGCTTGGCAAAAAAGGCCAAGGATGATTCTCCAGACGGGAATGATCCTTCGTCTCATGAGGGCCAGTAATTGTGGGAAACAAAAACCCGCCTTCGATGGGGAGGCGGGTTGGTGTTCCGGGTGGTTGTTCCCCGATTTGGTTGCCGGTTTGTGCTCCGAAGGTTGTTCCAGGATTTCAGGATCCATGATTCCAATGTGGCAAGTTCCGCAGATGTTTCAGGTTGGATCTCCCCAGGGTATCCCAGTTGGGCTACGCGTTCGGGACCACGCGGCGTGCATGGGTAAGCGTCGATCGTGGAAATGTCCCGGCCGAGTGCCTCGGCAATGGCGATCGTGTTTCGAATGGTACTGATCCACGCGCCTCCGTTTCTGGGCCACGAGGGTGCGCCTCCTCGGTCAGCGGTCCGGTCGAACCAGAAGCTGCCAAAAATCGAAACGGGTTTTCGAGTGTATTTCCTTTTCAATATCTCGGACTTTAGCGGGGTGAAATATTTGGGTTTTAAATAGGCGCAAAGAATTTTTATAAATATTCGGTTGCATTGGATGTCAGGATGCGTTAAGTCTTTCTCGTCCTCCGGAAACGGGGGATGACTCCAGAACTGGCGTAAGTGAGTTCGACTAGTCTTTTCCCCCTGTCATGGGGGATGGCCCGTAGTTAAACAAAAAATAGCTCCATATGCCGAAAGTTCCCCCTGTCTTGGGGGTTGAAAATTCCACCGCATTTATTGCGGTGGAATTTTTCGTTTTAGGAGATCATTGAGTTTTTGCGTGTCCCTACCCAGGGACTCGGCAATAGCTATGGCATTGTGGACAACTTCGATCCATGCACCGCCGTTGACCCATGCCCCAGAATTGCTGTGCCATGATGGCGTACCGCCGATCGGTGCGTCCGGGTCGTACCAGCGGCTACCAAAAACTGAGTAAGCTTTTCGGAGGTATTTGCGTCCTTGATAATCTTCCCACGCTTGTCGCGCCCTATCGACATCCACCGTATTGACGATGGCCTAAACGTCGTCGGGCAGCATGTCGTCGCCAAATCTCCTTGCTCCTCCCGGGCCAGTACCATACCCGACGCTGGCGATCCTGCGGTGGCATGTGACGACCGCAGCCGGGACTCCGGCACGGGAGAATGCAATCCGGGCGTCCTTGGCGATCATCCGGGCGTAAACGTCGTAGGGGGTAACGGTGTCGGATGGGGTGCCGATGCAAATCAGTGCCTGGTCGTCGCGGATGACTGGATTGACGCTGACTAGGTTGTTTTCGGTCGTTGTGTGGTATTCCATCCCTGTTGCCTTCGGACTGGGGTGGCAACGCCGCCGGAAACGGCAGCGTTGGTCCAACGCCAAGCAGGGCGTCCCCCACGCCCAACCTGCCGGGATGGTTCGGACGTTTCCGTGATGACGCCCCCGCGCCACTCTGTGGGGACGGTTCGGAGTGTCCGGGATGACCTCTCCACGCTACCTGTCGGGACGGTTCGGACGTGTCAGGGTGTTCGTCCCCGCGCCACCTGCCAGGACGGTTCGGCAGCACCGGCGTCCGCACGGGGATGATGGCTCAGCTCGCCGTGGCGCGGATGCGTTCAGGGGTGATCTTCTCCCCGCAGGGGGGTGGCCTTGGCGGCTCTGTGCCCTTGTTGTTGTCTTGCTCTTGGTCCCGGAGGGCGGTAGCCTGACCGGGCAGAGGCGCTAGCCTCGGTCCCGTTTTTGGGGCGGGCGATGGACCTGCCGCCTCAAGCGGCTGGGCCTGTCGGCCCGCCTTGGCAATATTGGAATTGTTGACAATATTGGAGCGAAGAGGAAAAGGGGCCCCATTTGTTACACAAGTATATAACTGTGTGTTGGTTGTGAATCATGAAAAATTCGTTAAATTTGTGCCGATACGCCGAACCTTTCGGGGCGATAGGCCGAATCTTTCGGGCCGATAGACCGAACTATTCGGGGCGATAAGCCGAACTATCTAACGGACGGTGGAAGGAGTGATTTGGGGGATTTGGGACGAAAAACGGTTGCCTTGGCGGAGTCGCCCCTGCCAACCAGTGAGACCTTCCATCCGGCAGGAGCAAAGGATTTCAGGGAGGCGGTAAGCGCTCTCCATTGATCGGGGGTGGCTGTCTGATCGTCGGAAAGGGCGAAGACACTCTGGGCAAGAACTGTAACCCGGATGGTCCGCTCCTGGCCCTCGCGGAGAAGTAGTACGAATCTTGAGTAGAGGATTTGCGAGATTTGACTATTCAGCGATCGCCTCTCCGCTATCCACTGGACGGCCATACCGGCGTTGGTGTTGCCGGCGATCACGGCGGCGGACAGGCGGTTGAGGAGGATCGTGATGTTGCTGTCCCGCTCGCCGGGACCGAGGAGTTTTCGGTGGATGGCAATGAGCCTTGAGAACTGACTCCCCTCCGGATTGAGATAATGAATGTTGGTGTTTTCAAGACGCCTGAAGCATTCGTTGAGGCGATCATAGCTTCGCCCGTTGGTGCCCCATCCGAGAAGGGTCAAGATCTCGTGACGTGTCGCCACGGCGGCGAGGATGTCATCATCCATTCGGACGCCCTCTTCTTTGAGGATGCTGCGGATCTTGGATCCTCCTCGTACGGTTTTGCGGCGATCAGCGGGAGCCATGATGGCAAGGAGCGCCATGAGGACGGATTCGTCATCGGCGTCGAGCTCCCAGGGACAGATGATCTCGAGCCGGTAGGGGTTTGTCGAACCAGGTGGGCTGTTGTGGATGATTTCACGACGTGCCCGCCTGTTGGCGGGCATTTTAGGTAGCGGCCTGAACAACGAGACGGCCGCGAGGTGACCGTGGTGTATCGCGAACCGATATAGTTCTTTGGTATCCGCGGTCATGACCGGGCCGTGTCGGTGGAGGGATCATCCAAGACACCTCCGATCCGGGGCCGGTTGGCAGCGGGTCTTGTTGCCGATTGGGCAGGTGTAGTGATTGGGACCGGTACACCCGTGCTGTTCTTCCGAAACCACTGCGGGTCGTGCATCATTCCATGATTGATTTTGGTCTGCTCGAGGATGACGTAATGGCTGCGCTGCTCCTCAGAGATTCCATGTTTGGCCGCTTTTTGTTGCGACGGCTTTCTGACCGACCACGCAGTGCGGGCGGCGAAGGAAATAGCCACCGATCCGCGTTCCGTCCCGGCGGCGTCAAGGTCATCCCGGGCGGCTTGCATGCCCGCTTTGTTTGTATGGTGGATGAGTAGCCCGCCAGCTCCCCAATCACTCAGCTTGTCTTCGATGCCCACGAAAAATTCCGTCATCTGAATCGCGTCATTTTCATTGGTACCCGGAGGCAGAAATCTGGATAGCGTGTCAAAAACCACGAGGACGGGAGGAATTGCCTTACCATTGGCGTCTTCGGGGAGGATAATCCCGTAATCCATCGTGGGCTCCAGAAACCGGGCATTACAGACCACCAGGTTGTGACAGTAGGCTTCGAAGGCGGCTCCAGCGGTGAGCTGCAAATGTTGGCAGATAGAATACAACCGAGCTTCAAGGTCGATGATGTCATCCTCCCGTGAGATGAATACCACCGGTCGCCCTCCTGGCACCGCTGGCCCCCAGAGGCCCCCGAGCACCGGCAGGCCTGCGGCGATCTGCACACAAGCAACGAGTGTCATGAACGATTTGGATGCTCCTCCAACCGCGGTGATCACCCCGAGTCTGCCCGGATATATGCCGGGCAAAATATAAGGACGTTCCGGTTGGGCAACGAGAGCGGCGAGACGGTTCACGGCTCTTTCGGTTAGTTTTCCTGGAGGGATTGATGGCATGGTGTGTTGTGTAGTTTCGGGAACACGATCAGAGGCGAAAGAAGGGCGCGGGCCGGGAAACCGGGCCGGGGCAGCGCGTGCCAACCGCAGGAAAAAACAAAAAACCGCCGTCCGATAAGGACGGCGGGCATTCGGGCGATGACTGATCTATTGAATTGTTGACCTTCAGGCCCCGGCTTTGATTGTTTTCTCCGGTTGATCGATAGCCAGGTCGACACTGTTCATCCCGAACCACAGTGGTTCCTCGACTGCCGGGTCGTTTGACTTGATACTGCTGACAATTCCCACCAGTTCGAGTTCACTCGGCGGGAGATACGGGGCTTCTGCCTGCTCAGGATGAGTGACCGTCCAGATACGACGCGCAGTATCCTCAATAAGCGAACCCCCGCGCTCCGGTGGATTCGAGCGGACAAGAAGTAGGGCAGCTCCATGCCGACTGGCCTCGGCACACACGGTGCGCAGGAAGTCACCTACTGCAGAAGGGTCGTTGAAATCGAGGTTCGGGACGAAGTGAGCCACATCGTCGATGATGATCAGGCGAGGTGGGTTCTCGGGGTCGACGGGCAACGCTTCAAGTCCGCCCGCCATGAAGGCGTTGGCGTCACAGATGATGAGATTATCCTTGAGCAGCTGCGCTTCATTTGACCCCTCCTGAATATCTAATTGGCCAAGGAGACCAACTAATCGGCGTGTGCGCGAGGATGGAGTATCCTTCAGAGTCAAATAAACTACCGATTGTCCGCCCACACAATCGAGCCCAAACATGCCTTTCAGCGGTGTCCACCCTATCGCAATTTCCACCGCAGCTCGAAGCATGAGGTGCGAGGTGATGTAGGCCGGACCGTCGAGTATTCCAAACTCGCCGGCTTGAATTCCGGAAATCACGTCCTCATCCACGAAGAGGGAGTCGTTGAGGGTGGCTGGAGTGTTGGGGATATTTGTGGTTGGTGGTGTCATGACGAAATCAGGGGCGGCAGAAGACTTGGAACGGGAAACCGGGCCGGGGCAGCGCGGGTCAAACCGGAGGAGAAAAGAAAAACCCCACCTCCGTGAGGAGATGGGGTTGGTTGGTCACCGAAGATTGGCCGCCGCCGCGGCCTGGTCGATGAGAGGATTGTCGGGATAAATATCCCGGGCCTTTGCAAGCCACCGGCGGGCCGTCTCGTCGTCATCGGCTTCTTGGGCGACGACGATTCCGAATGCCACCATTTGTAGGTGGTGGCGGTAGGTGGTGTTGTGGATTACCCGCTGGATTACCTGCACCGCTTCCTGTCTCCTGCCGAGTTTCCGCAGGGCAACGGCTTTGCCGTAATTGGCAGTCAGCAGGCGTTCGGTTTCCTTTTCTTTCTCCAGAGCGATGTCGTATTGGGTGACGGCCTCTTCATAGCGTTCCATGCGCGACAGCGCTTGCGCGTAACCCACGCGGGAGATCCATGGCGCGGTTTGAAGGGCATCTTCAAAAATGGGCAGGGCTTGCCCCGGTTTGTCCTGAGCGACCAGCCCATCCGCAAGGTTGATCTGGTTCATGACCATGAGGGGGCGCACTGCGATGGATGCCAGTGCCATATCCACCGGTTGCTGTGAGCGGGCGGACACGAGGCTCATCGTAAAGACGCCTGCGATCCGGTTTACGGCGATTATTAGCAACCCGGCGGCTGCAAGGATTGGGAAAACCTTTCTCGAATCGGGTTCCAGGAGTTCCAGGGTCTTCCTTCCCAGGAGGAATGATCCGGCCGCCAGTGCCAGACTCCATCCTATGGAAGGGACCAGGGTGTAGTAATCGCCAAGGGGGCCAGCGTAGAGCGGGACGAAGTTGCCCGAGGGAAATGCTCCGATGATACCCATCGCAAGCCCGAGTGCGATCAAACCGGAAAGCTTACACGATTTCCGGATGCCGATCCAGGCAAGTGCCGGGATGGAAACCAGATAAGCTGCGAGGAAAACCCATCCCCAGATGAGGGATGCGGTTGAAACGGATTTTCCCGGGATGTAGCTGCCGCCGATTTCCAAAGTTCCGAATGGCCAAAACCACATGAGGCTGTGCCTCCAGAAAAACCATGCTGAGGCGGAAAAAACCTGCATCCGGCTGGTGTCGGGGCTGAACAGGACGGAATGCCCTGCACCGTCGCTAATAGCTCCGGTATGGTGCCGGAGGAAAAGCCACCCGACGACGACGGAAACCCACAACCCCAGCATCGCGGCCCCCTTGTTTGCAGCCTCGGAGGAAAGATCCTTCTGTAGCCACCGCAGTGCCAAATAGGCAGCAAACATCCCGGGAAGAGCCACGATTGAATCATAGCAAAGCAGTCCGGCAGCAAATAACAGGACTCCACCGACACCGTAGCGGATCTTCCGTCCGGTGGTCTCGGCCATGAGGAATTTGTCAGCGTAGACAAAGGCAAAGCATCCAAACGCCACCGCCATGGCGATATTCTGAGCGGACACCCATACCGCACTCGATGTTCCGGCCGCAGATAGAAGCCAAAAGCCGGCGCAGGTAAGCGCGAGCCATTCATCCCGGGAGACGCGTTGGACCAACGCAAAAATTCCGAAGGCAGCAACGATGCTGTAGAGGAATCCGAAGGTGCGGGCGGCAGTTAGAGCAGCCTGAACCGTTTCCGGTTTCGCGGGATCAGACGCGCTGGCAATCAAGCCGAACGTCAGATTTTTCAAGGGCCGGTAATATGCGATGCTGTCTTTGTAAGCCATCGAAGCAACGGGGGAAATCCCCTTCGCCAGCATGTCTTGGGAATAAATGATTGCCGCGGAGTCATCCGAGAAAGGCGGTGAACCCCGGCCCGGCCATACCGAAAGGAGGAAAATGAGGGACAGAATTCCGAGAACGGTGAGTGGTTTCGGGCAGGGTGTGGTTTGTGTGGGGCTGGTCATGACGTGAGTAGGTCACGATCCATGGAGGCTTGAAGGCGCGGTCCGGGAAACCGGACCGTGCCAGCGCTTCCCCACAATAAAAAGAAAACCCCGCTTCCAGCGAGGAAGCGGGGTAAACGATTTTGTGGTCAGATCATAATGCTACGTGTCCTTACGTGTAGGCACGATGATGTATTCTTTCGGCATTTGCTGATACTTTCTCCAAATGGGAACGTCACGGGTTGTTCCCTGCTTCATCAGTTCGGCGAGGTTTCGAACGTTTTTCCGGGCATAGATCATAGCCTCATAGGTGAACGAACAAAATCTCATCCATAGGGTCACCACCACCCCCGCTAGCAGACCAACGATTGACACGCCGATCAGGATGGGAATGTGCAGGTGATCGACTTGCGCAGCGTAAATGACGACGGCAACCAACGTGCCGCAAATCGCCCCCGTAATGTGGAGGATCATGTAGGCGAGTTCCTCGATTCTATCCAGATTTCGGGGGACCTTACCGGCAGCTACATCCCTGTGCGCCAAATCTGAAGCGCGATTTACCCTCCCAATATTGATTGCGACGATACCTCTGCGAATGAGACTGAGAGCAGTGAACCCAACAATGACTTTGAACAAGACTGCGACGAATCCCGTTAGATAAGCGGACACCCTTCCTTCGGCCCCTAATAGTTCAAATAGATTTCCGCACCAGCGTAGGGCCACAAGCAGAAAAACAATTTGCACACATCGATATGTCCAAGTTTTTTGCCGGATCGAATTCAGGCGGTTCCGCAATGGCTCCGGCATCGGCAGCAGTTTCTGAGGGTCAATCGTCGGGGAATTTCCATTCTCCGCAGCCCTCCGACGTAGTTTACTTAAAAAATCGCCGTCCTGTTCTTCGGCTTTTGCTTGATCGTCAACTTTTTCGCTCATGGATTTATGATTTTTGAAGAAATTCGGCGCCGTTCCCGATTTTTGGATTTTCCAGGGATTCAGCTCCTAGTGACGGGTTATCTGCGACGGCGGAGGGCAAACGGGATTCCGGCAAGGGTGAGCAGCGCAACCGAGGGCTCGGGGATCTGGGTGGTAATCCAGCCGGAGTTTTGGAGTGCCTGAATGTCAGCCTCGGTAAGTCCCGCCTGCTGGCCGATACCAACTTGGCTTGCCGGGTCGGTTCCGATGGCGCGGATCAGTTCGCGCAGCGCGACAGATTCCAGGCTGTATTCGTCCCCGGCTGTCACCCCGTCAAAACCCATGCCCCACAGTCCCCGGGATGTATCCCATTTGACCGTTCCATCGAACCACACCGCCCCGGCGGTGGGACCGATGCCGATGCTGAACGGACCGGTCGCGTTGAAGCCGCCGGTCGGTCCACTGTAGGTGAGACTGCCATTGATGGTGGAATTACGGATGTCACCGCGCTGAAAAAGCGCGGTTGCGTTTCCGGCGGCGGCGTTGACCGCATCGTTCCAAGAGGGCACGTATCCGACGCCAAGGGTGGTGATGGCCACATCCGCCGGACGACCTTTTGCGATGGAACTTCCACTGCCGAATTGCCGAAGACCCACGTAGATTCTGATTTCATCGGCAATCCACGTCTCCTTTGCGAGGCGAGTGAAATCACCGGTGGAGGGGTTGTTAATGGTATAGGACGCGGAGAGGCTTGCGATGGTCGTCAACCCGAGCCCATCGCTGTTGGTCCAGGTCGCGCTTCCTGTGGCGGTGCGGGTGCCGAGGGTCGCAAGCTGGCCGTCAGCGAGTCGCGCACTCAGGGTGTGGGCGGCGGATTCGATTGCGGTCCGGGCGGCGGTTCCAAAACCGAAATAGCCGTTATCGTAGGAGTAATCGACAACGATCGTAACCGCCGGAGCGGAGGTGGCGGTAAGAAGAAAGGTGAGAAGGAATCGGTGCATTGTGGGATGTTGTTGAGAACGACCTGTCAGGCCGGGCAACCGGCGTGATGGGGTTCTTAGTTAAGGTGATTTCCCCACGCGGTGTCAACTGACCACATTGGGTTTTCTGCTGAGCCTCTAACCTCGCGGGTGATACAATCCACCGATGCCCAAACCGGAACCTGACCAAAAACCGCCGTGGCCGGCCGATGCCGATCACGCGTTTGTTGCGTCATTCTTGGTGCTTCTCAAACAGGCCAGGGAAGACCAAGGGCTAAGCTTGCGGGAACTGGCCGCCAAGACGGGCATTGACCACGGGATCATCGGTCGTGGCGAGAGGATGGAACGAATTCCTTCGATTGTCACCATGCGCCGCTGGGTACGCGGGCTTGGCTTGGACTGGCAGGAAGTCTACCGGGACGCAGAAAATGCCGGTTTGTAGCAGGAAGGCCGGACATAGTCGAAACTGTTATCCAAGACCCCCGGATCTGGACTCTCGGTCTCTGAACTGCCAGAGTATCGTTGGTTCTCTCTCAGTGGGCGCTCTGTGGGCCGCTTATACTCAGCTCCTTCAAACGAGCGCGAACCTTCTCCCAAGCTTCACTCCCGAAAATACGAGCGAAGTAGTCTTCGGTGTCTGTGATTCGATCATGGGAGACAAGACGACGACCTACCTCGCGGTCGATCTCGAAGGTTAGCCTGTCGTTTTCGAACTGATCGGCAATATCAGTGAGGTGATAGGCTCTCAATATGTGGACGAATAGTGTGTCACGAATTTTGTCTAACAGCTCATCAAGTTCTTTTGAAATATCCTGATAGTCTTCAGGTCCGTCCCCTTTTGCCCAGTATTCGTCAGTCTTCAATCCATCTCGCCTTTCGAACTCACGCAGCTTTCCGGCGAGATCCGCGAGTTGGCCGCGGCTAAAAGCAACCGAGGTGGCATCTTGGCATATGCCCTCTACCGCGTAGGCCGCGTGGAAAATAACATGCTCAGGAAGGAAATTCGGGTGCCTCGCCACCTCGCAGGCCTGGAGCATGGTGAGGTGAGCGAGCCTGGCTGAATCATCGGGTGTACGGTCAGCCTGCGGAATACGCCTGAGCTTCTGGGCAGCCCCAACTAACTCTGTGAGACTGCCTTCAACATTATCTAGATCCCGCTTGATGACAGAAGGATCAATGTTGAGAAAAATATCCAGCATTCGCTCGGTGTGAAGCATGGGGGTAGTTTGCTTCCTCGCCGAAATTTCCACAAGATCCGAGTGCCGGAGTTCGGTATGCGGAGTAAACGCTGCTCTCTCTGAATCCTTCCGCACCGTACCGGATCGCCCCAGTCTGACCGGATGTCCTCCAAGACCATCCCCAAACCGTGGCGCGTCGCCGACTTGACCTTCATCGAAATCGAGATCACCCACCCCACCGACAGGCAACTGCGGGTCGAGTTCGACTGCGGGCTGCGCCTCGTCATCGCCGACGAACGACAGATCCCTCTCGCCGCCCGCCTTATCGAAACGTTGCGTGCCGGGAAGGGAGGTCTCAAGTGATAGGCTTTCCCTCCGGCGTGCGGGTGCATCTAGCGATCGAACCCCACGACATGCGCAAGTCCTTCAACGGTCTCGCCGCCGTCGCCGGACATCTCGCGGTCCGGGGACTGGAAAGCGGAGCCCTCTTCGCCTTCACCAACAAACGGCGAAACCGTCTCAAAGTCCTCTACTACGACCGCACGGGCGTCTGCGTGCTCTCGAAAAGGCTTGAGACCGGCACATCCACCCGGCCCGCTCCTTCGTCCGCCGGGGCCTCCACCTGACAGTGGTCTCCTATGGCATGCTGTGGAACGCGCATTTGACCAAATCCACGCGCAAAACAAAGTCATTAAATTCCACAGCCATTCTCCAAGGGCTGGCGCAGCACTTCGAGCGTCTGCCTGCGGAACTCGGGCAGCTCGTCGAGGAAAAGCACGCCGTGGTGCGCCAGCGAGACCTCGCCGGGGCCGGGGTTCTGTCCGCCACCCAGCAGGCCCGCGTCCGAGATGGTGTGGTGCGGCGCGCGGAAGGGGCGGGTTGTTATAAATGATTTCTTGGAATCGAGCATGCCCGTCACCGAGTGGATCTTGGTGGTCTCGATGGCGTCGTCCTCCGTCATGTCCGGCATGATGGTGGGGATGCGCTTGGCGAGCATGGATTTCCCGGTGCCCGGCGGCCCGACCATGATGATGTTGTGTCCTCCGGCGGCGGCGACCTCCAGCGCCCGCTTGACGTGGTGCTGGCCCTTCACCTCGTCGAAATCCACCTCATAGCTGCGGTGGGAGTTGAAGAACGCCCGGCGGTCCAGTTGGTAGGGCGGGATGATGACGTCGCCATTGAGGAAATCCCACGCCTGCTTGAGGTTGCGGATCGGGAAGACCTGGATGCCGTCGATGACGGCGGCCTCCGGGGCGTTCGCCTCCGGCACCAGCAGCCTCGCCCGCCCGCGCTTCTTCGCCTCCAGCGCGATGGCGAGCACCCCCTTCACCGGACGCACCGCGCCGTCGAGGCCCAGCTCGCCGACGACACAGCAGTCCTCGGCGTCGAAGGGCTTGGTGCCGCTCGCCGCGACCATGGCGAGGGCGATGGGCAGATCGAACGACGGCCCCTCCTTTTTCAAGTCCGCCGGAGCGAGGTTCACCGTTTTCACCCCGTCATCCAGAGCCAGCGCGGATGCGCCGATGGCGGAGATCACCCGCTGCGACGACTCACGCACCGCGGCATCCGGCAGTCCGACGATGATGACTACCGGCTTCTCCGCCCCACGGGCGTTGACCTCGACTTCGACTTCCAGGGCATCGACACCGCGCAACGCGGCTGAAAATAAGCGGGTAATCATGCGAACACCTGGACATTGAAAGTCCTTTTCACCAGTGGCAAGCGGAAAGAAGAGGCAGCGTGATTGCACGAATTCACTTTGCCTTACCGAGAAGCTCCCTGACCTTCTTCTTGGCCTGGTTCCATTCTCCACGATTTTGGAAGACCACCTGGCCTTCCTGATTAATCACTACCGTGAGCCAGTATTGCGCACCAAACGCCTTGCTCATGGCTTCTTTTTCCGACTCGATGGCCACTGGAAGTTTGAAATCCGGGAAATCACTCGCCAGGAATTCCGCGACTTCCTCCCGGGGCCATGCTCCGTGGACAACGATGATCTCCAGCTCTTGATCCTGAATCTCTTCCCGAAATCTTTGCAACTGTGGGAGGATGTTGGAGGAGAATTTCAGAGGACGATCCAGTCCGACAATTGAAATGAGCCTTACCTTCCCCGGCCGACTTTCCGGGAGAGCCGCGGAGTGGAACCAACTCTGCGCTTTGAGAGGTGGCGCGGGTTTTCCCACGAAGTCGATGAGGGTTTCCCGTTCCCAGGGCGCAGGCCTGTCCGACGGTTTGACCACGACGTCCCCGCCACCCGTTCTCACCCGCACTTCGGCATGGAACATGAATTCTCCTTGCGACCGCTTGGTGGCCTGCACGAACAGCCATCCTTTCACCAAGCCCCTCAAGACGAACTTCCCATCAGAATCCGAGATTGCAGTTGCATCTCTTGTTTGAAATTCACCCGACGCCTGCACCTTCGCTCCCGACACCGGATTTCCTGAAGCGTCCACGACTTTGCCCGTCATTGTCGCATCAGCAGGATACAGCAGGATCGGCTCAAGCTCCACCGCCTGCCCTGCTTTGAATCCCGCAAACGACGAATTACTCCCGTAGCCATTTTTCGATCCATAGAAAATGATCTGCTTGCCGGGTATGACCTTCTTCGTTTGAAAACGACCGTCTTTATCCGTGATAGCCTTGACTGGTACTCCTGCGGCCTCCGTTCCGTTCCAATGCACCATAGCCCCGGCAATGGGTTTACCCTCCACATCCACCACACGGCCGGATGCACTGGCGAATCCGCCAGCCATCAGCACCAGTTTCACATCGCTCCCGACCGGATAGGTCGCCCCGCCAGGTGAACTAAGACCATCTGATTCCGCCAAAAGTCCTGCTGTTTCAATTCCAGCAGGCAAGTCTATTGAGAACTTGCCCGCCGCATCAGTGACCACTTTGGGAGGGCCGAATGCGCTGACGGTCGGCGAAACGCAAGTCACATTCGCCCCTGCGACCGGCTGCCCCGATTCATTTACCACCAGCCCACTGATCCTGCTTTCACGTGGGAGCGCGAAGTCAGCGGTGTAAGTTCCGCCGTTTTCCACTTCCACGCTCTGTGAAAGTTGATTGGTATCTTTGTTGGCGCTGGAATATCCATCCGGCACAAGACCAGCAAGATAGACTTTCCGCATCCCTGCTGGCACCCGAATTTGAAATCCTCCGCTTCGGTCTGTTCTCCCGGTCCAGCTCGCAAGAGGGAGTGAATCTTTAGGAGAAACCACGCAAACCAGCATATCACCCACCGCCGCACCTGTGTCCGAAAGTGTTATTTTCCCAGTGATCAAACCACCTTCCAAAATATTGGGATTCACTTCCTTTCGGAACTCTCCGGTTTTCAGATTCAATTCTGTTGGATCGGCCGTCCAATCGGCTTTCAACTTATCATTCAGACGAACTTGAAGCGCATAGTCAGCAGGGATCAATCGTTGCAATTCATATCGCCCCTTTGCGTCAGTCAATGTTTCGGCTGTGACACCACCGTGAACATAACCGGAATTTTCAAGGATGTTAACCTTCGCTCCGCTCACTGGAGTGCCATCCGGAAGCAGGACGGTTCCCCAAACCGTCACAGCGGGATTCAGCTGTAATTCAATCTCACCTTTCTTCTCCTCAGGCCGATATTGGAACGCTTGATGGTTGTGGCCGGGGATCTGCTCATACTTCGGGTTATCGTGATCCACGAAATATAGCCCCGCAGGCAGGCCTTCAATGGAACATCGCCCATTCCCGTCGGTAACCGCATTCCAAAAGCCAGCGGGAAGGAGAGGAAGCCGCCCCCAGAATTTCGGTCCTTCCAAATCATCCCCGCTGTAAACCGGGATCTGAGCCCTGACCACACGAAGCCGCAGATTGGAAATAGGCGTCCGCTTCTCGTCCAAGAGGCGAAAGCGCAATGGCAATCCCTGGGTCAATCTGATCTCCAGCGATGAATTGGCAGGAGGAATCTGTCTTGAAACCGCTCCATATCCCGACAGGGCGTGTTTGACGACCAGATGAATCGTTAGATATTCCGTCACACGCCACTCCGGCCGGATTGGGATTTTCAGCTCTCCGGCTCCGTCGGTTTTCCCCGCCAGGGCCATCCGCTCTATCAGCTCTCCTTCTACAGTTTCCATCACCGCTGAATATACCTCCGCATCAGCCGCAGGTGCTCCTTCGGAAGAGATGACGTGACAGGTAAAGGTATCGGCTGCCGGATTTATCGTAATTTCCCGCTCTTTCCCGGGCTTGGGCGGTTGGGTTAGCCCGACCGCTGCCAACCCCAACAAGATCATCGCGGAGCCATATCCTGCCCACCGGTTGCGTTTTCCCGTGAATCTTCCAATTCCCATCATCCTCCGCCGCAGGTCTTGAGGGCTTTCCACCACACTCACAATCCCTGCATACCCCGAGCGCGGCTTCGTGTTCTGATCCAGCAACCGCAACAACATCTCCCCGTAGTCCCCCACGTGCTTCGCTCCTGCCCTGCGCAATACCCAGGCATCCGTCGCCCTCTCGCTCTCTATCCGTGTCCGATGAAATGCCCACCACACCAACGGGTTGAACCAATGAACCGCTTGTAACAGTGCCAGCGCCAGATTCACCCAGAGATCCCGACGCCGCCAATGCCCCAACTCGTGAAGAAGCACCAGCCGGAGCTCTGTCTCGGACAGCCGTTCCAGCGTCGCTGGAGGCACGAGTATCTGCGGACGAAAAAGCCCGAACAACGCCGGAGCCCCGACCGCCTCCGTCACCACCAACCGTGGCAGCTTCCGCCAGCCACATTCCCTTCCCAGCGCTTCCAGCAGAGCTTCCAACCCGTTTTTTCCCAAGTGGAATGGAACCGCCAATCTTTTCACCCGTCTGCCGAAACGCATGGTGAGAAGCGAGCCGATGGCAAGAACGGCGACGACTCCGCATATCCAAATGCCGAAGGCCATTTCCCAGATCGTCAATGGTCGCCATGCTTGCGCAACAGGGCTTGACCGGATCTCGTTTCGCAGCGGCGGGTCATTCGATGCCGAAGCCGCAAGGACGAGGGGAAGCGAGTCAATGACAGGGGAGGCATCCACAGGAAATGTCGGAACAACGGGCGATCCCGCTTGCTGCGTCTTCGCCACCGTCAACACGCGTTGCCACGAAACCGGACTCGTCGGCAAAGCCGGCATCAGCAATCGCACTGCCACCAACAGCCACAGGCCATGCCTCCATCCTGCCGGAATGCGCCGCCCCGCCAGCCATAACAGCCCGCCCGTCAACACCGCCACGATTGCGGCATCCCGCGACACCAACAAAAGAGTTTCCATCCAGTTGTTCACAGCTTCTGTCCTTTCCCGTTTTGGTTTTCAGGAAGCAGTTTGCGCAGCGCATCGATTTCCTCCACGCTCAAGGGGCGCTGCCCCTTCACCAACTGAGCCAACATCGGCACCAGAGAACCGCGGCTTATTCGGTCGAGAAATGAACTCGTTTCGGCCCGTACAGCGTCCTGCCGCATAATCTCCGGGAAATAGAGAAAGCGGTTTCCTTCCGATTCCGAACGCAGCACTCCTTTTTTGACTAAGCGAGCCAACAGTGTTTTTACCGTTTGAGATTTCCAAGACTCCACCTCGCCAAGGGCATGCGTCACTTGTTGCGCCGTCACCGGAGGAGCCGCCCAAACGACTTCCATGACCTTCCACTCCGATTCAGAAATCCGCGATATGTTTGACATGACTACATGCGTAGACGTTTTCGACTACGGATGTAAACAATTTTTCTCCCACAGGTCAAAAAACCGTCCTTAATAGGATCGTTTTCTTGTTCCGAGGGAGATTGATCACTCACAGGAATCCGTGCTTCGATCCACCTCAACAGGAGGGATGAACAACACGGCAGCTGTAAGCCGCCATCTCCTCTGCATCGGGCATTTTTGGGCGTTCGAAACAATTTCACAGATGATCCCCCGGCGTCGTTCAGAAACAGAATTTTCCAATTGTCCAAGGTCTGAAATTGTTTCACATCTGTCTAACTGTTGGCAACTTACGGTGTGGCAAAAGTCTTTCCCACGATGATGACCACCGGCTTCTCCGCCCCACGGGCGTTGACCTCCACTTCGACTTCCACGGCGCGGTGGCAAGCGGGAAAGGCGATGGGGGATTGAAAATCCGGCGGTGAAAATTACCTGCGAGATCTTCCACTGCCTGCCAAATCCTTGAGCACATCCCGTCTGTCTGGCGTCATCACTACAACCACGAGCGTCCCCACGGCAACTTGTCTAACAAACAACCGGGGGCTAAGGAGGCGAGCCCGACATGGTTGCATCTCCAGCACCATCGGAGAATCATGAGAAGCTGAATCGGATCTTGATCCCGCGGGTGCTTCCACTCATTGTTTCATGAGAAGAATGCACCTCTACCTCTCATCCTATCTTATCGGCGATCAAGGCCACAAACTGGCGCAGCTGGCGCAAGGCAAGACTGCTCTTGTCGTTTCCAACGCACTTGATTTCTCGAATGACCCGGGGCGTCTCAGGTCTGGAATGGAGCGGGAAATCGGCCGGCTGGCCAGCCTCGGAATTCCTGCGGAAGCTCTTGATCTCCGGGACTATTTCGTTTCGCAGGACATCCTTGCCGGGAAGATCGCCTCAGCCGGCATGTTGTGGGTGCTCGGAGGCAACACCTTCTTGCTGCGCAAGGCCATGCATCTCAGCGGACTCGACCAATTGATACATGGCATGATTGGCGACGGGCATTTCCTCTACGGAGGCTATAGCGCCGGCATTTGCGTTCTTTCCCCTTCATTGAGAGGCATCCACCTTGCTGATGAACCGGAAGCCTGTTCCCACGGATATGAGCACCCCACAATATGGGAGGGACTGGGAGTTATCGACTACTACATTGTGCCTCACTACCGATGCGACCACTTCGAATCGGAAAGCATGGAGGCTGTCGTGGACTACTACCGTGAGCACGATCTTCCCTATCGGGCAATTGCGGATGGCGAAGTCATCCTCGACACAACTCACAACAGGGAACCGGGTCTCCGGGAGTAATGGTTTCCCGGTGACCACACAACCTTGCATACGGCTTTGACTCCGTCCATGCGGTCTTCGTGACCGAGTGGTTGGTAAAAGAGCGGGCCCTTACTTCTTCACAACCCAGATGTTCCGGTATCTCACCGGATTTCCATGGTCCTGCAAAAGGATGGGCCCCGGTTGGTCGTTGTCGGGGAGGACGGCTCCGCCGGTGGGGCCGGGGAGTTCGAGGTCCTTGTGGACGACGACGCCGTTGTGGCGGACGGTGACGGTGGCTTTCTTCTTCTTCTCGTCCTTGTTGAACCTGGCGGCGGTGAAGTCGATGTCGTAGGTCTGCCAGGCGAGGGGCGGATAGCACATGTTCTCGGACGGCTGGGCGGTCTGGTAGATGCCGGCGCATTCGTTGTCCTTCCCTTCGAGGCCGAAGCTGTCGAGCATCTGGATTTCGTAGCGCCCTTGCAGGTAGAGACCGCTGTTGCCGCGTTCCTGGCCGCGGGCGGAGGGCATGTAGGGGAGGCGGAATTCGATGTGGATGCTGAAGTCGCCGAAGGTCTCGGTGGTGCGGGCGCCCTGGGTGAGGAGTCCGTCCGCGCCGGCCTTGGATTTGTCGAAGAGGTTGGCTCCCTCGCCGAAGAGGACGACGGCGCCCTTGGGGGGCTTCATGCCGAGGGTGGGGGACTGGCGGTCGACGCGGGCGAGTTCGACGGGTTTGCCGGCGGGGCCCTTGAGGGTGAATTTTTTCCCATCCACCTCGCCCTTCACGTCCGCGCCATCGAATTTCACCGGGCCGGATGCGGATTCGCGGCTGCCCTCGCCGTGGGTGACCGACGCCCATTTCCCTTCCCAGCCCGCGCCGGGAAGCCCGCGCTTGTAGCACACGGCTTCGAACTTGCCGTCGCCGAGGGCGATGACGCGGATGCCGAGTCCTTTCTGACTGCCTTTCGCCTCGAGCGCGTATTCGCCCTGGATCGGGAAATCGGCGTCGGTGGATGCCGGGTCCGTGTAGGAGGCGTGTTGGGCCGCGAGGGTGGTGGCGAGCAACGGGAGCAGGAAGAAGGCGGGTTTCATGGTGGGAGGAGGATCAAGTGATTGGAGAGACTTTCAAGCGGAAATCCCGTGGTTGGAATTCCATGTCCCGGTTCCTGAGGATCAGTCCGCCCGGCGGCGATTGCGGTTGGGGAGTCCGTCGTGAACCTCCCTAGCGTGGATTGCTTGGGGGGGATGGTTCCAAGGCCTGTGATGAAAACCAGGTGGCTGCCATGAATCGAAGGAATGGACACGGCGGTTGGAAGCCGCCGACCACGATCCATCTGTCCGGTGGTTATGGTATTCCACTCATGATTTAATGAACGCGATCCATCAATGAAGGTAAATAGGATGGATGACCTGATGATATGGAAGCGATGGTGATTTTCGCGAGTGTCCGTTCCGGGAGGCGGGCGGCGGTCCATTCCAGCCGATCATGGTTCATGAATTCGCTTGGCATGCGGGAGATGATTGTCTAGGTGTGCATCTAACGGATAGATGGCGCGCAGGATATATTTATTGTCGGCGATCACGACCCTTTCATTCACCGCTGCGGTTGCCGCGGGGGCTCCGTTCATCGTCCCCCGGGTGACTGCCGGCCCCGCTCCCTCCTTTCCTGCCGCGTGAACGCGCGGCGGCCCATTTTCAATCCTTCCCCAACTCCCCACCCTACCAAGCGATGCTCTTTATCAGATTCTCCGTCCTCATGCTCTGCGCGGTTCTGACGTCCTGCACCACCATGGACCGGCTTACTTTTTCGAATTATTCGATGATGCATAGCACGGATGATCCCGGATCTCCTCCCAACAATTTCCACGCGCCTCCCAAGTTGAGTGACGGACTGGCCTTGAACTATGCGAACCATGTCGAGCTGATCATGCGCTGCAATTCCACCAACAGCAGGATCTCCCGCGAGGCTTCGGCGACGGCGCAGATCGCGCTGGCCGCGTTCGCGGGAGCCGGCGCCGCCTTCAGCTATAGTGAGAAGACCATCGCGGTCCTGGGGCTGGGCAGTGCGGCGGTTCCCCAGTTCCAGGACATCTTCAACGCGAAGGGCAGGGCGGAGGTCTACAACCAGGCGGCGGACATGATCCAGACCGGAGTGATGGAGTATTACTCGCATAATGGAAATCCCTCCGAGCATGAGTTCACGCCGAATGGCTTGACCCTGGTCAAGCGGGTCTCGGCGGCGATCAGCCTCGTAAACGCCGTGCTGAACAAGCAACTGCCGAACCGCAAGCAGATGCTGGAGGCCACCGAGGAAATGACACCTGAGGGAGCCGCGCCGCAGAAGGCAGGCGAAACTCCCGTGAACCAGGCCGTCCCCGCGTCCGTCGGGAAAACCACTGTGGTGGAGAGACAGGTTCCGGTGGTCATCAATACCGTAGAAGGGGAGAGACTTCGTGAAGAGGCCAAAAGGCGGGCGGAGCTGGACGCGCTGCAAGCTTCGACCATCCAGGCTTTCATAAAATGGAAGGATACAAAATCCGATGCGGATGGGGCCGCCATCCTGGGGAAACTGGAAGCGGATTCCAAGAAATTCGAACCCACGAAAAGGGGGCTTCTGAAATTCATCCGGGCAACCAGCGACAAGGCCACCCTGCAGACCATCAGTGATGAATTCAATTTTCCTGCCGAACCCTGACCCCCCATTTTGAAACCATATGAAAAATCTGGAAACCGCGTTGATTGATCCCGAACCGGCCGATTCGGAGGCTTTGGAAAATTTTCTCCTGGCCCAGCAGAATCAGGAGCTGAGGGAGTTCGTGGGGTTCGTGTTGGGGGTGAGCGAGAAAAACCCTGCCGAGCGTTTCAACACTTGGAGTTATATGGACAATGATGATGCCAACAAATTGCCGGCTTTGTCTGTCCAGGAGATCGAGGATGTTCCCGGCGCGGATGACTCCGTGCGGAGGCTGCTGGGCGGCCGCCATCTGTTGTATTACGGACCGGCGAGTCTCGGCGGGCGGCAGAAGCTGATCCTCATTTCCCGCCCGGGCGAGCGGTTGGTCCTGAGGGGGAAGATGTCACACTTCGGAGGCGCGGCGGATACCGGCATGGCGGCGACGGAAGGCCTGGCGCTGGTGAGCGAGAGAAACTTCGCGGCGGTCATCCAGCTTCACCGGGCGAAGGTGTCCGAGAAAGGTGGCGCGCAGGCCCTTTTCGTGAACCCGAATGCGGTTGGAAAGCCGTTGGGTCACAACCTGAATCCCAAGGCCTACTATCTCGCCATGCGCTGGAAGGACCACGGGCTTGCCAGGGCCATCCTTCATCACGCGGATACCGTGGTCGAGGTGGGGAATCTCCTGACGGGGAATTTCCTCCGCGCCACTCCGGTCGATTTCGGGCCCGCCACCTGGACCGGAAGAATCGCGGATCTTTCCCCGGGGCTCGCGGACGCGCTGGAGCTGGTGACGGACCAGGAATGCTGCGTGAGGATCAGCCTGCCACAGGGAGCGGCCGTCGCGAAGGCCGGTCCGGCGGACGGTTACAAGCTGAACCTCGTCACCATCGCATCACGGCAGCAGATGGATTTCGGAGGACACGGTGAAGCTGAGGAGCCATTGAAGAGCCAGATCGCCCTTTATTGGAAGGCCGTGGACAACCAGCAGCATTCGACAGAGGAATGGTGGTCGGCCGCTTTCATCTCCTGGTGCGTGAAGGAGGCCGGAGCGACTGATGCGGAATTCGAGTTCAGCGGCCTCCACGCCCGGTATGTGCACCGGGCGATCACCTCTCCGAATGCCGCGTTCCGGGGGATGGATATTTCGGATGCCGCCGCCAGGCCCGAGCCGGGAGATATCATCAACCACAATTTCAAGAGCGGCACCGTGACCTTCGAGGATGCGGGGAACCGGAACGATTTCCACTCCCATAGCGCGATCGTCGTGGAAAAGGGGGAGGATGCGCACGGGCGGTTCGTGCGGACCATCGGAGGAAACGAGGCGACCCGGGAGCATCAGTCCGGCACCGTCGGCGACAGCATCATCCGCCTGGAGGCGGACGGGCGGATCAAGGACCGCGACACCCACCGGTTCATCGCCTTGATCAAGACGCTCAAATGATCGTGCGGCGTCGGCCCGGAGGTGGCTTTCGGAAAACGCCTCCGGGACGTCATTGGAATTTCAGCCCTTGAGTCTGGGCCGGGATGTTCCAGAGTCCGGGCGTGAAGATTGAAGTCATCAACACCGGCACCGAACTCTTGTTGGGAAACACGCTGAACACGCACGGCGCGTGGTTCGGCCGCGAATTGTTCCAGCTCGGCCTGCGCATTTCCCGCCAGACGACCGTGCCGGATGGCGATGCGATCCGCGAGGCTCTGGCGGAGTCGCTCGTCCGGGCTGACGCGGTGATTGTCACCGGCGGGCTGGGACCCACCAGCGACGACCTCACCCGCGAGATCACCGCGGAGGTGCTGGGGCTGGAGCTGATCACGGACGAGGCGGCGCTGCGCTCGCTGGAGGGTTTTTTCACCTCACGCGGCCGGACGATGGTGGCGGCGAATCTCAAGCAGGCGCTCTGCCCGGTGGGTGCGGACATCCTGCCGAACGCCAACGGCACCGCCCCCGGCATCTATGTGCCGCCACGGCTGAACGGGCGGTCGAACGCCGCGGTGTTCCTGCTGCCGGGGCCGCCGCGCGAGCTTTACCCGATGTTCCATGCGGAGGTCCCACCGAGGTTGCGCGCGCTCTCGGGCGTGGAGAAAATCAACGAGGCGCTGGTGTTGAAATTCACCGGCGTCGGCGAGAGCGATTTCCACCATGGCATCGACGCCCGGTTGTCGGAGATCCCCGGCCTGGAATACGGCTACTGCGCGCACATCGGCGAGGTGGACCTGCGTCTGATCGGCGACGCCGAGGCGATCCGCGAGGCGCGGGAGATCACACTGGCGCATTTCGAACCCCATCTCATCAGCGAGAACGGGGCATCCTTGGAAAAAACCGTGGTCCGCCTGCTCAAGCAGCGCGGTATGACCCTGGCCACCGCCGAGAGCTGCACGGGCGGACTGATCTCCAACCGGATCACCAACGTGCCGGGATCGAGCGAAGTCTTCACCCACGGCTACGTCACCTACGCGAACGAGGCGAAGAGGGCGATGCTGGGAGTGCCCGCGGCGGATTTGGAAACCCATGGCGCGGTGAGCGAGCAGGTGGCTCGTGCGATGGCGGAGGGCGCGCTGCGGGAAAGCGGCGCGGGCATCGCCGTCGCGGTGACGGGCATCGCGGGTCCCGGCGGCGGCACCGAGGAAAAACCCGTGGGTACGGCGTGGTGCGGGCTGGCGGTGAAAGGCGGCGAAACCCGGACATTCAAATTCTACCATCCGCGCGGCCGCAAGGACTTCAAACAGTCCGTCAGCCAGTCCGCGCTGGAGGCGGTGAGGCGACGGTTGAAGGAACTTTGAGGACGGATGTTTTTCACACGATTTGCCGTGCAGGGAAGCGGGGCGGCTGATAGATGAATCCCACTCCGTGATGCCCCGGCCGGGGCCGGCCGGAATCCCTCCCCATCATCCGCCATGATCTCCCGACAACTCCTGTCCACATTCCCCCGTCTTTTCCTCGCGATGTCCGTGATGAGCGGTGTCGCGTCCGCCGACGCGCTGGATGATCTGCTGGCTCCTTCCACCGATGCCGCGAGCCTGGTGGACCCCAAGGCGACCGCCTCCTGGAACACCATCGTGGACGCGCTCCTCAAGAACGAGCTCGCCAGGGTGGGCGAGCTGGGCAATGTGTTCCTGGACAGCGACATCACCCCGAGCCCCTATCAGCTGCTGGGCGTGAAGGTGATGATCGGCCTGGCGGATGCGGAGAACCCGACGGTTTCCGACGACGCCGCGCTCACCATCGAGTCGGAAGGACTCGCCTCGGAACGGGCCAAGATCATCGCCAAATACGCGCGTCTCCAGGAAACCGTGAAAGTCGCCAACGACCGGATCAACAAGCTGACGAACCACCGCACGAACGCGGTCCAGGAAGGAACCGCCGCCTACATGGAGTGCGTGCGCTGCGACGAGATCATCAACCAGGCGAATGCCGAGATCGATGCGATGAAGCCCTCCATCGAGGGACACAAGCGCAAGGAGGACGACGCGAAACTGCGCCAGCGGACCCGGCTGAAGTCGGATGCCATCCAGTTGCTCGACATGCTGACTGAGGCGGACGAGATCGAAGCCGCGTTCGGCATCACGAACGTCTATCTGCGGGTCGTCGGCAGCGATCTCGATGTGGCGAAGAAACAACAGGACGTGATCCGCATGCAGGGGGTGCAGCAGAAGGCCATCAAGATCGCCTCGGTGATCGAGGCCCAGCAGAAGGGCCTGGTGGGGGAGAGGAAATTCTGGGCGGCGTGCGAGGCCGCGAAGCAGGGTTTTTCAAAAGTACAGTTGCAGTCGGATGACGAGGTGCTCACACGGATGGTGGGCAGACGTCTGGCCAGCGACACCCTCGCGATCGATGCCGCCATTTCCAAGGCGGAATCCGAAGCGGCGGCCATCCGCAAGCTGGCGAAGACCGACGCGCTCAAGGCTTCCGTGACCTTGGATAAATTCAGGGTTTCCTATCCGGACTGTCCCCACACGGACACCCTCGCGATCGAGATCGCCGGGGAGCGCAGCGCGCAGTTGAAGAAGAGAAACGGTTGAGGGGGGAAATCGAAACGCGGAGGATGCGGAGTGCGCGGAGGAAGAAGCGGAGGCAGAGATGGTGTGGTCGGAGCATGGTTGATGACCCCCGGTCCACCGGTTTTTCAGTCCTTTACGATGTCCGGAGTTCGCGCTTTAGCGGACCGCTCCAGCGTGCTCTTCCGGTTTCAGCGTGTTTTTCCGAATCGTAATCCGGATTTCGTGAAAGGGCGGAGTTCTGTGAACATGCTGTGGCCCGGAAAGGGCTGGAGTCTGGTGAAAGAGCAAGCTGGCGCTGTCAGCTGAAGCTTGAACTCCGGACAGCGTGTCATTCCAACCGCGCGCTTACTTCTTCTCCGGAATCTCCTTGGTGAACAGCTCCTTGAGGTAGCCCGAGGTCAGCAGTTCCGGCGTGACGACGGCATCTTTTTTCGGGACCTGGAGGACGTTCACCGGGATGGCGGTGCGGCCGAGTTCCTGGAGCTTGGCCTCGATCTTCGGATCCGGGTTGGTCTTGTCCGCCTTGAGGGCGACGACGCCTTTCTGCTTCATCAGGGCGATGACTTCCTTGGTGTAGGCGGTCTTCTTGTTCACCTGGCAGGTGGCGCACCATTGCGCGGTGAAGTCGATGTAGACGGGCTTCCCTTCGGCGAGCAGCGCGTCCACCCGTTCCTGCGACCAGGGTTCCCACACGAGCGCGGATTTCTCCGGGGGCTTGGCGAGGAGAAATCCGCCGCCGGCGAAAATCACGGTGAACGCCATGGCGATCCAGCGGGTGTTGCGCGGGCGGTGGGGGAGATTCCAGCGGCCGTAGATCCACGCGGCCACCGCGATGGCGGTGAGACCGAGGATCGGGCCGAGCATGTTGTCGAGGCCGATCTGTCCGGCGTAAACCCACAGCAGGTAGCCCGCGGTGGCGAAGAGCAGGAACGACATCGCCTGCTTGAAGCTCTCCATCCATACTCCCGGACGGGGGAGGTATTTCAGCAGATCCGGGAAGATGGAGAGGATCAGATAAGGAAGCGACAGGCCGATGGCCATGGCGGTGAAGGATGAGAAAAACTGTACGGCGGGCAGTGTGATCGTGGCGCCGATGGCGGGGCCGAGGAAGGGGCCCGAGCAGGGGGTGGCGACGACGGTGGCGAGCACGCCGGAGAAGAACGAACCGCCGAGCCCTTGCTTGGATTGCAGCGAACCGCCGACGGAGGTCGCGGAGGTTCCCAGTTCGAACAGGCCGAACATGTTCAGGGCGAGCACGAACATGAGCAGAATGAGCGTGAACATCACCCACGGGTTCTGGAGCTGGTAGCCCCAGCCGGTGGCCGCGGCACCCGCTCCGGTCGCGGCGCGGGCGGCGAAGAGGATGCCGCTGAGGACTCCGAAGGATACGAGCACGCCGACGGCGAAGGCCACGCCGTGGAACGCGATTTTTCTGCGATCCGAGCCGGCCTGTTGGACGAAGCCCATGATCTTGAGCCCGATGACGGGGAAGACACAGGGCATCAGATTCAGGATCAACCCGCCGAGGAACATGCCGCCGAGAATGGGCAGGTAGGCGGAAAACGGCAGCGGCTTGGCGGGCGGGCTGCCGATGGCTGTCGCCGGGATGGCGAACGAGGCCGCGCCGGTGAGGATTCCCGAGATGGATGTGCCCTGTGGCACGGCGTTTTCAAAGGCATCGATCTTGATCCGCTTGAGCGTGACGAGCCACGCGTCTCCGTCGTGCGTGATGGACCCGCCCGCGCTGGCGGGTTGGGCGAAGCGTTCGTTCGGGATGAAATCGGCGGGCGCGCCGGTGATGCCGGGATCGGTGATGCGGAGCTGGATGTCGCCGCCTTCCGAGTGCGCGGAGCTTTTGATCTTCGGTGAGACGACCGGCTGGCTTTTCCGGGCACCGGCGAAAAGCGCCTGCTGGGCCGGATCCACCTCGGTGCGGGGGCCGGTGGTGAGGGTGACCGACAGCGATTTGTCCTCGTTGATGCAGCTGTCCTTGCAGATCTGCCACGAGGCGTTCGCGGTGAAGGTCAGTGTCTTACCGGACTCCAGGGTGGAAGGCGCGGTGATGTCCACCAGGAAAACGGGACTGCCGGAGTAGACGAAGCTTTTCCCGAAGTAGCCGTCCTTCACCTCCGGCACCGGCCACTGGATGGGACCCGCGGTGAATCCGTCCGGCAGCTTCCACTCGATGGCAGGCGGTAGCTCCACGCCGCCGGAGTTCTTGTAATAGCTGTGCCACTCCTCCGGATGGGAGAGCTGGAGGGCGATGGTGAAGGTTTCTCCCTGCGAAACGGTGGTGGCCTCGGAGACCAGGCTGGCTTCCGAGGAGGCGCCGCCGCCACCGAGGCTGAACTGCGCACCCGCGCGGGTGGTGAAAACGAGGAGGGCGAGGAAAAGCAGGAGATGCCGTGACATGGGAGAATAAGGTGGGCGACTCTGGGACGCCCGAGGGCGTGGAATAGTCCGAAAAAAAACGGGACGCCCAGAAACTGGACGTCCCGTGGGGAAAATGAAGCCGAAACTATCAATAGCCGCGGCGTTCCTGGTCGCGGGCGTTTCCGTAGAGACCACCGGCGGTGCCACCCACGGCGGCACCCAGCAGCGCGCCTTCCGCGGTGCGGCCGGACTGGTGGCCGATGATCGCGCCCGCGCCCGCGCCGAGGAGACCTCCGGTGGCGATGCCGCGCTGGGTGTCCGGACCGGCAGGCGAGGTGCAGTTGGAGAGGGTCATGGCGGCGACGGCGCTGGTGATGGCGATGATGGTGGTTTTCATAGGTCTGGGATGTTGATTGATGGTTAGGACGGGCTGGGGAATTTTCAAGGTGTTTTCCGCGCGCGTCGTTGTTTCAAGATTCGTCGTGAAAATGAAATATTCATCCATTTTTTTACGAGTTTGGCGCTTCATGCGTTTTCGTGATTCTGACTACTGTGCCGCATGACGCTCGAAGTCTCCACGCCGGCCCTGCTTTTCCCCGCGATCAGCCTGCTGTTCCTGTCATTCACGAACCGGTTCCTGCACCTCTCGGCGCTGATCCGCACGCTGCACACCGACTGGCTGGAAAGGGGGGACGCCACGCTGCGCGCGCAGATCGACAACCTGCGGCGGCGGCTGACATTGATCCGCACGATGCAATTGTTCGGCGCGGTCAGCCTGTTCCTGTGTGTGGTCTCGATGCTCGCGGTGATCGGCGGGCACAAGCTGTCCGCATCCTGGGCGTTCCTCGCGGCGCTGGTCCTGATGGCCTTCTCGCTGGCCTGCCTGATCTACGAGGTGTGGATTTCCGGCGGAGCCCTGCGGATCCTCTTGAACGCGGTGGAGGGCAAGGACGGGGGCGAATGAGGCGGATGATCCGCGGGGCGCGTGTGTCGGCAAGGGAATCAAAATGGGATTCCCTTCGGCTCCGGGATGGTGTTGGTTTCGTCTCATGCGCACCGTGGACGACTGGTTGGCTTCCGAGGAAACCGGAGAGGCGTTCTCGCATTGTGTGAGGTGCAGGCTTCCCCTGGTGGAAATCGCCGAGCCGTGGCTGGTGAACAAGGAGATCATGGGCGGCGAGTGCGTGCTGGAATACGCGGTCTGCCAGCCGTGCAGAGATGCGGTGACGGCGGAATTTTCGGAAGAATCGAAGAAGTCCGTGCGGGATTTCCTGGAGAAGGAGATCGACTGGGACGAGCGGCTGATGGAGTTCATGGCATCCCACGATGCGACGGACCGGTTCGAGTCATGCATCGCCTGCCTCACCCCGCGGCGGGTGTTGGAGGGCTATGGCTTGTCCGCGTTGTTTGATTCCGGCGGGAAACTCGTTCTGGGACCGCTGCCCTTGTTGATCTGCCTGCCGTGTGTCGGGAAGATGACGGCATCCTTGTCGGACGCGAGCCGGTCGGTATGGCGGAGATTCCTGGAGAAAAATTTCGACGGGCCACCCGGCGACGCGGGTTTTCCGGGGATGCTGTGAGTTTTGACTTTGATACACATCCCGGACGGCGGAGATCCGCGTGCGACAGGAGGACATGGCGAGGTAATGTGGAGAACGTGGAGCGGCGGGATTCTTCAGCACCAACGGTGCGAAATGAGATAGCCCATGGCAACGCCATGGGAAAAGGTCCCCCGAAATAGATCGGAGTCCTGAAGGGACTCGATCAACGGAGGATTGGCGCGTCATGGATGCCGTCCTTACAGGACTCCATATGCTTTGTGGTCCATTCCCAGGGCGTTGCCCTGGGCTGTCACATTCCGCACCTTTGGTGCTGAAGAATGCCGGCGAACCAGGTCCTCCCGTCAGAGGTTCCGTCAGAGGTTCCATCAGAGGTTCCATCAGAGGTTCCATCAGAGGTTCCATCAGAGGTTCCGTCAGAGGTTCCGTCAGAGGTTCCGTCAGAGGTTCCGTCAGAGGTTCCGTCAGAGGTTCCGTCAGAGGTTCCGTCAGAGGTTCCGTCAGAGGTTTCGTCAGAGGTTCCATCAGAGGTTCCATCAGAGGTTCCGTCAGCATCTCATGCCGCGCGTCGATCTCCATCGGCTGAATGGATGCGAAAGCCTGGCTCGCGGCCCGCAGGCTTCCGCTTTCAACCGTAGGCGAGCGCTTCCTCGAAGACCGCGAGGAGGTGGCCGATCGGTTCGAGGCCGGTGGAGACGCGGAGGAGGTTCGCGGAGACGCCGCAGCCTTCCGCCCATTCCAGTTCGGTGTAGTGGGCGAGCAGGGTGTACGGGCAGACGAGGGTGAAGTAGGTGCCGAAGCTGGGGCCCTTGCTGACACGCAGCGCGTCGTAAACCTTCGGAGTCTTCTTCTGGTTCTTGAGCACGAAGGAAAGCAGGCCGCCGTAGCCGCCGCCGGGGCGCATGACCTTGTCGTAGTTTTCCTTCTGGGTGAGCGACGGGTGCCAGACTTCCGCCACGGCGGGGTGCGCGGCGAGCCATGAGGCCAGCGCGGTGCCGTTCGCGTTCACGGTTTCCATCCGCTTCGTGTAGCCGCGCATGTTGGACAGGAGGACCTCGGCATCGCCGATGTAGAGCGGCGAGCTGTCGGTGGAGTCCGCCCGCAGGGATTCACGCAGGGCGTTCGCCACGGGCGAGCTGGCGCGCACGGAGGCGGCGCCGGCCATGATGTCGCCCTCGCCGGAGATCCATTTGGTGAGGCTGCCGGTCACGACGTCCGCGTATTTCAGAGAGTCGACGTTGTAGGGACCCGCTGCGGAATCATCCACGATGAGCGGCGTGTTGCCGTCCTCACAGGCCTTCGCCACGCGGTGGAGGTCCACCGTGCGGAGCAGGGGATTGCTCGGGATTTCCGTGAAGACACCCGCGAACTCGCCCTGGCGGATGCGCATGAGCGCCTCGTCGAACGACTCGCCGGTGGCGTCGTTCAGATAGACCACGCCGTGGCCGAAAAGTTCCTGGACCTTGAGACTGTCCACGTAAGGGAATTCCATCTGGAGCGTCTTCTTGCCCTCGTGCAGGCCCGGCAGCGCGCGCAACACGGCGGTGACGGCGGCCATTCCGCTGGTGAAGATGAAGGTGTCTTCCGGGGCGGCGCCGGTGTATTTTGAAAGCGCGCGGGAAATGAGGTGGGACTTGTTTCCCTCGCGCAGGTTCCCATCCAGGAAGTCCTGCGCCTGCCTGCTGCTGACGACTTCTCCGGCGAACCGCCAGTAGGCGTCCGCCGTCGCCTTGGCCTTGGCCGGCACGATGAGGACCTGCAGTCCGTGGAAACTGGTGATCCGGACGGCGGTCTCCGCCTGGCGCTCGACCCAGCGGTGCGCCCGTTGCACGGCGGCGCGGGTCGGCAGGACGATGACGTCCTCCTGGTCGCTCGCGACCTCGGCCTTCGCCTTGGCGAAGAGGCGCTCGACCACCGGGTGTTTGAAAAAGCGCGGATAGCCCGTGCGCATGCGTGTGACCACCTTCTGCCTTCCTTCCTCATAACCAACGATGGAATCCCAGGTTGGCAAACATACCGAACACGCATGGGGAGAATCCGGAAGCGGCAGCCCCAGATCCACTTCTTCCCATGCCGGATTGGCTGCTAGGTCACGCGTCACCCGTCCTGCATGCCTCGCCCGGGGACTTTCGGCAAGTCGGATAAGTTTCAAATTTTCCACTGGCGCTGTTCCGGGAGGCGGAGGTGAACGGGGGTGGTGATGTTCCGGATCGGTCGGAAGGGGCGGTTGCGTCGCCCGGATCCGCCCGAATGGGATTAGGGAATCTTCAGCACCAACGGTGCGGAATGTGACAGCCCGGGGTGAGCGGAGCGCGGCCCCGGGTCACGCATCGGAATGTTACCGAGTCCTGAAGGGACGGCATCCCTGGCACACCGGCCCACCCTTGATTTCGTCCTTTCAGGACTTGGGAAATGGGTCGGTCCTTGACCCCGGGGTTGCGCTTCGCTCACCCCGGGCTGTCACATTACGCACCTTTGGTGCTGGATGGCGGGCGACGGTGGGATTTGTGTGGACGGGTGACGTCCCGGGCTTGGTCCCGGTTTCAACGCTTCCGCCTTGCGAATCAATCAAGCCATCGTGCCATGCGGGCTCTCGCACCTTCGTCGGAAAGGATGCGTCCTTCAGAAATTGCTTTTTCACCCTTTGCGATGCCTTCCTGAAGCGGGTTCGCGGATGCCATGGATGGTGTCTGGCGGCGGGCTTCACCAGCCTTGATTGGCCGGGACCGGTTGTTGCGAAGATCCGCCCTCTGTTCGGGAGTGGCGGCCAATCGTTTGTCGGGCGGTTCCATGGTTTGGAACATGTGGAAGTGACACACCAAACCACTCCTATCAATCCATGATCTTGATCATCGCGCGCTTGCGCTTGCCTTCGATCCAGCGCTCGTATTGTTGCGAGGTCTTCTTGCGGCGGACGCGTTCCTCGATGCTCTCGCGGACCTTGTCATCGAGCGCGGGAGCGGGGCCGAAGTCGATCTTGATGGTCTTGATGATGGTGAAGCCCGTGCGGTCCAGCAGCGGGCCGACGATCTTGCCCACCGGGGCGTCCACGATGATGGCGGCGAACTCGGGCGAGAGGTCGGTGCGGGCGATGTCTTTCTGGAGTCCGCCGTCCTCCGCGTAGGCGTCCTTCGAATGGGCCTTGGCGAGCGTGGCGAAGTCCTTGCCTTCGGAAAGTTGTCTCGCGATGTCCTCCGCGAGGATGAGCTGGGTGTCCGGCGTGGAACCGGGGTTCGAGGGATCGGCGGCGGGGATGAAGATCTTCTGGAACGTGAGCACGTCCTTCGTCACATCGCGCAGGCTGGGCTTGATCTCGTCGTATTCCTTCTGGATCTCGTTCGGCAGCGGAGGCGGGGCGTCGGAGAACTGCTGGGCCCGCATCGCCGATACCACCATTTTTTCCCGGGTCATCTCCCGATAACCCTCCATGGTCAGGCGGCTGAGTTTCAGCAGCTCGCGTAATTTCGCCTCGTCGCCATTGTAGTCGTCCCGGATCTGGCGCTTGATCTCCTCGTCGATGAGGTGCGGCTTGATGAACGCGCCGAGCTGCTTGAACTCATCCAGAATGATCTGGCGGTCGATGAGTTCCTGAATGACCTTGTCCTTGGCCTTCTTGAACTCCTTGTCAAACTGCGGACCGCGGCGCGGGTACTGTGCCACCAGCTGGCCGTATATCGGCCCGAGCAACATCGACACCTGGTTTTTCGTGACCAGGCGCCCGTTGACTTTCGCGGCGATGCCGTTGACCTCGACCGGGCCGGAGGGCATCGGTGGCGCCGGGCGGGCCGGAGCCTCCTGCGCGGCCGCCGCTGGTCCGGAAAGAGTGGCACCGGAAATGACCATGGCCAGGGCGAGACAGGATTTCATCGAGTTCATGGAGGATGTCAGAAGTTCTGCAGCAAGGTGACTGCTTCGGCTAGCTTTCCCTGTGGAGAGGCGGATTGCAAGCGGGGAAACCTGCGACCTTCAAGGAGGATGTAGTCGCCATTGCGGTGCAGCATCAGCCGCTGGCCCTGGATTTCCACCGAGGCGATGCCCTCCGCCGCGGCGAGGGCCTTGATGCGGGTGATTTCCAGCAGCCTCGCGGCGGCCTCCGGGATGCGGCCGAAGCGGTCCCGCCAGGATTTTTCCAAGGCGTTGATGGCCCGCTCCGTTCCTGCTTCGGAAATTTCGCGGTAGGCGGTGATGCGGACCTTGGTCTCCTCCAGCCAGGCGGCGGGCAGGAAGGCGGGCAGGACCTGCCTGGGGTCCTCCTTCGCGTAGGCCGCCTCGCTGGTGCAGATGAAGTCCGCCTTGAAGCCTGTCTCGCCGCGCGGCGCGTCCTTGCGGCCCTTGAGCCGGTCCACCGACTGGCGCAGGAGCTGGCAATACAGCTCGAACCCGATCTGGGAAATGTGGCCGGACTGCTTGGTCCCCAGGAGGTTGCCGGCTCCCCGGATTTCCAGGTCCTTCATGGCGATCTTGAAGCCGGAACCGAGCGCGGTGTATTCCTTGATGGCGTTGATGCGCTTCCGCGCGTCCCCCACGGTCATCATGTCGCGTGGCAGCAGCAGGATGGCGTAGGCCTTCTCCCCGGCCCGGCCGACACGGCCCCGGAGCTGGTAGAGGTCGGCCAGGCCGAAGCGGTCCGCGCGGTCGATGAGGATGGTGTTCGCGTTCGGGATGTCGATGCCGGTCTCGATGATGGTGGTGGCGAGCAGGACGTCCGCCTCGCCCTTCACGAAAGTGTGCATGACCACTTCCAGGTCGTCCTTGTCCATCTGGCCGTGGCCGATGAGGATGCGGGCCTCGGGCACCAACTGGCGGATTTTCGATGCCATCAGGTCGATGGTCTTCACCCGGTTGTGGAGGAAAAACACCTGGCCGCCGCGTTTCATTTCGCGGCGGATGGCATCCCGGATGACGCGCTCGTCGTAGGCGCAGACGGTGGTGGAGACGGGCACCCGGTTCGGCGGCGGCGTGTCGATGGTGGACATGTCGCGCGCGCCCATGAGCGCCATGTAGAGCGTGCGCGGGATGGGGGTGGCGGAGAGCGTCAGCACGTCCACCTGGCGGAAGAGCTGCTTGAATTTTTCCTTATGCGCCACGCCGAAGCGCTGTTCCTCATCGACCACGACGAGGCCGAGATTCTTGAAACGCACATCGCCCGAAACCAGCCGGTGGGTGCCGATGACGATGTCCACCCGGCCGTTCTCCAGCCCGGCGATGGTGTCGCGGATTTCGGCGGCGGTGCGGAAGCGGTTCAGCAGGTCGATCCTGACCGGGTAGTCTGACATGCGCTCGCGGAAGGTGCGCCAGTGTTGTTCCGCCAGCACGGTGGTCGGCACGAGGATGGCGACCTGCCTGCCGCTGGTCACCGCCTTGAACGCGGCGCGGATGGCGACCTCGGTCTTGCCGAATCCCACATCGCCGCAGACGAGGCGGTCCATCGGGCGGGTGGATTCCAGGTCGAGCTTGGTTTCCTCGATGGCGCGGCGCTGGTCGTGCGTCTCGGTGTAATGGAACGACCGCTCGAACTCCCACATCCATTTCGTGTCCGGCGGGTGGGCGTATCCTTCCTCCGCCTGCCGCTCGGCCTGCACGCGGAGCAGTTGCGCGGCGTAGTCGAGGATGGATTTCTCCGCCGCCTTGCGCGCGGATTTCCATGCGGTGCCGCCGAGCTTGGTGAGTTCCGGAGTCTTGCCGCCGAGGCCGACGTATTTCCCGACGAGGTGGGCCTGTTCCAGCGGCACTCCGAGCAGCGAACCGTCCTTGTATTCCAGGACCAGTTCGTCGCCCTCGTCGCCCTGCTGGATGCCCTTGAACCGGCCGATGCCATACTCGTAGTGGACGACGAGGTCGCCCTCCTCCATCTCATCCACCGTCGCCCGGGACCGGGCGGCGCGGGCCTTGTCCAGCAGCGACCGCCGTGGCCCGCCGGGCGTGCGGTAGCGGCCGAAGAGTTCCGATGATGAAAGCACGGCCAGCTTTGAAACCGGCACGGTGAATCCCGCCAGCAGCTCGCCACGGACCGGGATCAGCCCGAGGTCGCGCTGCAGGTCCTTCCCCGCGAGTTCGGCGAAGCGCTCCTCCTCGCCCTTGTTGCCGAAGACCATGGCGATGTCCCAGCCGCCGCGCCGCCACTCGTTGAGCTGGCGGAAGAAATTCTCGCGCCGGGTTTCCTCCAGCACGAAGTCCCCCGCCTCGAAGGTGCCGAGCGGGCTGCCGAAGCAGGCCAGAGTGAAATCCTCCTCGCTGTTGTATTCCGCCGCGTTTTCCAGGATGCGGACATCCGGCCTGGCGATGTCCGCGCCGAAGGAAACGATGAGGTCGGTTTTCCGGCGGTAGTCGGCCACCGTCGCCTCCGACGATGGCTCGGCGAGCAGGAGGTCGGACTCGGTGAGTTTTTTGGTCGATGCCTGCGAGTCCAGGTCGAACTCGCGGATGGATTCCAGGTCGGTGTCGAAAAACTCCAGCCGCAGCGGCTTCGCGGCCTGCCAGGCGAAAAGGTCGAGGATGCCGCCGCGCACCGCGAACTGGCCGCGCCCGGTGACGGTGGGCACGCGCTCGTAGCCGTGATCGGCGAGCGATTTCGCCAGCTCCGCGGGATCGAGGGGAGCGCCGGGTTTCAACGGGGTGCGGCTGGCCCGCAGCGCGGCGGGCGAGGGGGCCTTGCCGGAAAAGGCGTCGCTGCCGCAGATGACCACGCAGCTTTCCGAGCGGGCGAGGATCTCCAACACCGCGAACCACTCGGCGGCGGACTCGGGATCGGCGATGGTGCCGTCCCCGGTTTCCACCGGACCTTCCGGCAGGACGAGGCCGGTCACGCCCCAGAGTTCGAGTTCGGACGCCAGCCGCTCGCGATGGCGCGGCATGTCGGAAACCAGCCAGAGCCGCGTCTTTTTCCGGTCCCTCGCCGCAAGCACGACGATGGCCGCGAGAAACGCGTGCGATGCCTCGGCGGAGTGGTCGAGCACGACTTCCCGATCGCCCTTGGCCAAGGGGGCCAGACGAGCAGCGAAATCCGGCTGCGTCACGGCCCGGCGCAGCCAGTCGTGAGCGGTATCGTCCATGCGGGACACGCGGCTCACTTACCGCCTATTCCCCGTAGCCGCAAGCGGGATCTCCCGTGGGGGGAGACAGGAAGCGAGGTCCGTTCTGCCGGGGAGCCTGCCCGATCCCGATGCCGGAGGGTCGGGCGTTCAATGCGTTTTCGCGGTTGTTCCGTCACCGGCTTTCTCCGGCACCACCACCTTGATCCGGTCGCCGTCCTGAAGCGAGTCGGATGGATTGAGAATGACGCGGTCCGACGGATCGAGTCCGGCGACCACCTCGATCTCGGAGCCAAGGTCGCGTCCGAGTCCGACCTTTTTCAGTTGGACGGTCTGCCTGCCTTCCTCACCCACCGCCAGTCCCACCACGGTTCCCTGCGGACGGAAGAGGAGGGTGTTGACGGGAAGGACATTGGGATTTTCCGAGGCCGGGAGAGGAAAACGAAGGGTGGCATAGCCGCCGGCGAGGTAGAGGTGGCGGTCATTGTCCACCTGGACCTCGGTGAGCATGGTGCGGGACTGCTGGTCGATCGTTCCCGACGTCCTCACCACCTTGCCTTCGACTTCCGTTCCCTTGGCGGAGGCGAGGCTCACCGTGGCTTTCTGGCCCTCTTTGATCCGGGAGGCATAGGTTTCCGGAACGCTGACGTAAATGCGCAGAATGTTGTCCTGGGTGATCCGGTAGAGTTCGGGGCGGCTGGAACTGGTCCCGCCCGAGGAGGTGATGCGGTCGCCGACCTCGACGTTGCGCGCCGTGACCTTGCCATCGAACGGCGCGGTGATTTGCTGGAATGACCTCAGTTGTTCCAGCCGCGCGAGATTCGCCTCTTGGGCGCGCTGGTCGGCTTGGGTGGCTGCGGCCTCTCCCGCCTTTTCATCACCCTCCTGCAAGGACACCGCGTGTCGCTCGACGAGTGTTTTCAAGCGTTTGTTGGAAGACTCCGCAAGGGCGGCCCTCGCCGAGGCCTGGGCGACGAGGCTTTCCGCCTGCCTGATCTGTTGGCCGAGCTCCGGTGCCTCCAGCTCTACGAGAAGGTCCCCCTTTTTCACCGTGGCTCCGAGTTCCACCAGCCAGCGCTTCACGTAACCATCGGTGCGGGCGAAAATCGGGGTGTCGGCATAAGGCGTGACGTTGCCGGGCAGCACGATCGCCCCGTCGGCCTTCGCTGCGGACGGACTCACCACCTGCACGGAGGAAATGGCGAGTTCGCGGGTCATTTTCACGACCTCATCTTCCGCTTTGGCCCTTTGCGCGGAAACATAGAAGAAGGCGCCTGCCACCAGGAGTGCCAACAGGATGAGCCCTAAAAAGGGGAAGGCCTTTTTCCGATCGTCCGCCGGGGGCGCGCTTGGTTGTGGATTCATGGGAGTTTCAGGCTGGGATTTCATGGGACTGTTCCGTTGTGGGAAGAAGCGGACCGCCGGTTTTCGATTTCCTGCCGCGGACGGCGAAGAAAATCACCGGCACAAAGAAGAGGGTCGCCACCGTGGCCAGACTCAGGCCGCCGATGACGGCTCTCGCAAGAGGGGCGTTTTGTTCGCCGCCTTCTCCCAGGCCGAGGGCCATCGGGATCATCCCGATGATCATCGCCATCGCGGTCATCAGCACCGGACGCATGCGGGTGGTGCCGGCTTCGAGCGCGGACCGGAAGGCGTCGCCATTTTTCTCAAAGAGTTCCTTGGCGAAGGAAACCACGAGAATGCTGTTCGCGGTGGCCACCCCGATGCACATGACCATCCCCATCAGCGCGGGAACGCTCACGGTGGTCCGGGTGAAAAACAGCATCCATGCCGTACCCGCGAGGGCGCCGGGCAGGGCGGAAATGATGATCAGGGGATCCGTCCACGACTGGAAATTCACCACGATGAGCAGGTAGACGAGCACGATGGCACCGATCATCCCCCAGCCAAGGCCGGTGAACGAATCCTGCATCGTCCGGGCCTGGCCGCGGAGAACGATGGTGCTGCCCTTGGGTAGCTCCTTTTCCACTTCGGCGATGGCCTTCCTGACATCCCTGGCGATCGCGCCGAGATCCCGGTCCTGTGGCGTGGCATAGACATCGACGACCGTCTGCACGTTGTAGTGGCTCACCGTGCCGGGGGTGTTGCTGCGGCTGATGTCCGCCATGTTGGCGAGGATCTGGGGCGGCTGCGTGGCATCGCTGGAGCTGCGGATCGGGAAGTTCTCGATGTCCTGGATGGAATCGATGCGTTGCTGCGGCACCTTGGACATGAGGTTGTAAACGACGCCGTTTTTCGGATTCAGCCAGAAGGTGGGGGTGGTCTGGCCGCTGCCGCTGAGGCTGACCAACAGGCTGTTGGCGACGTCGCGGTGGGTCAGTCCGAGCTGGGTGGATTTGCTGCGGTCCACCGCGATGTCGAGGCGCGGGCTGTCGAACGTCTGCTGGATGTGGACGTCCGCCAGGCCGGGGATGTTACGCATTTTTTCCTGAAGCCGGGTGGCGACCGCGAAATTCTTCGGCACGTCCTTGCCCATGATCTGGACATCGATGGGCGAGGGCAGGCCGAAGTTCAGGATCTGGCTGACGATGTCGGCCGGTTGGAAGAAGAAGGAGGTGCCGGGAAAACTCTTCGGAAGTTCCAGGCGCATCTGCCGCACGTAATCCTCGGTGGGCTTGTGTCCTTTTTTCAGCGAGATCAGGACCTCCGCGTCGCCGGTGCCGAATGTCCCGTTGTTCGAATACGAGGTGTTGATGCCGCTGGTGGGAATGCCGATGTTGTCGAGGATGCCGTCGAGATCCTCCTCGGGAATGATGGCGCGGACCTTCTTCTCGATCTCGTCGGTGAGGCGTGCGGTTTCCTCGATGCGGATGCCGGTTTTGGCACGGACGTGCATGCGGATCTGGCCCGCATCCACCGATGGGAAGAAGTCCTGGCCGAGAACCGGGTAGAGCAGCAGGCTGCCCAGGCACAGGAAGAGGAAGACGCAGATCGAGATGGCGCGATGCCTCAGCAGGCTCTCGAGGATGTTCTGATAGGAATTCTTCGCGCTCTCGAAGCGCCGCTCGAAGGCGCGCTGGAAATGGATCAGCGGAGCGAAGATCCCGCGCGGCTTCCGTGTGGCGGCTTCGTGGTCGTGATCCTTCAGCAGATAAGCGGCGAGGGTGGGGATGAGCGTCCGCGAAAGGATATACGAAGCGAGCATCGCGAACACCACCGACTCGGCCAACGGCACGAACAGATAGCGCGCCACTCCCGACAGAAGAAACATGGGGACGAACACGATGCAGATGCAGAGCGTGGCGACGAACGCGGGAGTGGCGATCTGGTGGGCGCCGTCCAGAATGGCCTCCCGCAACGGCTTGCCCATGGCAAGGTGTTGGTCGATGTTCTCGATCGTGACGGTGGCGTCATCGACCAGGATCCCCACCGCCAGCGCCAGGCCGCCGAGGGTCATCAGGTTGATCGTTTCCCCAAGCATGCTGAGAACGAACAGCGAGGAGAGGATGGAAAGCGGGATGGAAATGGCGATGATCACGGTCGCCCTCCAGTCGGCGAGGAAAAGCAGGATCATCAGCGCCGTCAGACACGCCGCGATGACCGCCTCGACCACCACGCCGTGAACCGCGGCCCGCACGAACACCGACTGGTCGAACAGCGAACCGATCTTGATTCCCTGGGGCAGCAGGTCCTGCACGTGGGGCAGTTTTTTCAAGACGCTGTCCACGATTTCCAGCGTGGAGGTGGTGCCCGTCTTGATCACCGAGAGAAGGACGGCGCGTTTGCCATCCTTGCGGACGATGTTGGTCTGATCGCGGAAGCCGTCCCGCACATGGGCCACATCGCCCACATAGACCACGGAACCGTTGATGGTTTTGACCGGCAGGTGGTTGAGCTCCTCCACCGTCTGCGTGCTGCCGTTCAGGCTGACGTCGTACTCGATGCCGCCGATCTTGGCAGTGCCGCCGGGAATGATGAGGTTCTGGGCGCTCACCGCGTTGACCACATCGATGGGGGCGAGTCCCTTGCTCTGCAGTTTCTCCGGATCGATGTCCACCATGACCTGGCGGGTCTTCCCGCCGTAGGGGAACGGGATGCCGACGCCGGGAAGCGTGGTCAGCTCCGGCCGGACGAATGTCATGGCCTGGTCGTTGATCTGTTGCTCGGTGGCGGTGTCGCCGCTCATCGCCAGCTGGACGACAGGGACGCTGGAAGCGCTGTAGGTGATGATCAGCGGCGGCGTCGTTCCTGTCGGCAGGTTCCGCAGCATCGTTTGTGAGACAGCGGTGATCTGCGAGATGGCGAGATCGATGTTCACTCCGGGCTGGAAGAACACCTTCACCACGGTCCGGCTGCGGAAGGACTGCGATTCGGTGTGTTCGATGTCATTGACCGTGGTGGTCAGCACCCGCTCATAGCTGCCGGCGATCCGTTGTGAGATTTCCTCGGGGGAAAGGCCGTCGTAGTCCCAGACCACGCTCACCACCGGGATGTTGATGTTCGGAAAGATATCCACCGGCGTGCGCACGATCGCCACGCCGCCCATGATCAGGATGAGCAGGGCGAGAACGATGAACGTATAGGGCCGGTTGAGGGCGAGTTTGACAATCCACATGGGGAAAAAGCGTCGGAGGTGAAATAGTTGACTGGTCGTCTAGTAAAATGCGAAGAGCCTTGCCCGCAACATAAAATTTTCGGAAATCCCGATACCGGGGTTCCGGGCCGCTCAGGCGTTGATGGCTCCGCTCCCGACTCCGAGCATGTCGAAAACCTGATCCGTAAGCCTGCGCAGCGGTTCGAGATCGTTCTGGATGCGGGCCAGCATCATCGTTCCCTGATAACAGGTGAAAATCGTCCGGGCCTTCTCTCCCGCATTTCCCGGACGGATCAAATCACCCGCTTGGGCGTCACGCACGGCGGAAGTCAGGTACTTCACGTGTTCTCCGAGGATCTCCTCGACCTTCGCCCGGATCGCCTGATCCAACGTGCTGACTTCCGCGCCAAGCGTGAAAAGCGGGCAGCCGAGGACGTTCCCGGTCTTATCCTGCAGCGCGGTTTGCTTGTTCAGCGCCCTCTTGAAATAACGTTCGAAACGTTCGATCGGTGGGACAGTGGGCGAGAAAATGGCGTCGAGATCCGGCTTTTTCATCTGCCAGTCAGCTTCCAGGGCCGCGACCGACAAGTCGGACTTCGATTCGAAGAAGTGGTAGAAGCTGCCCTTTTTCACTCCCGCGCGTTCGCAAATGGCGTCCACCGATGTGGAAGCGTAGCTGCTTTCCCACATCAGGTCATTGGCGGCGTCCATCAACCGCTGTTTCGCATCACTTACCCGTGCCATGGCTACCCGATAGTTCAATTTGACCGATCAGTCAACTTCAAGAATTCCACGGTCGGAAGGGGGCGGATTACGGCTTGCCGATCAGATGCGCGCCGAGCGACGGGCGGGAGGCGAAGATCTGTGGCTTGATGCCGGTGGCTTTTTCGTATTCCGCGCTGAGGGTGGCGGCGATTTCCGAGGCCTTGCGGGATTCGCAGAGGGTCACGGTGGATCCGCCGAAGCCTCCGCCGGTCATGCGCGCGCCGATGACTCCGCCGTTGCGGCCGATCTTGCGGGCGATCTCGACGAGGATGTCGAGCTCCTTGCAGGAGACCTCGAAGTCGTCGCGCAGGGAGTCGTGGCTGGCGGCCATGAGCGGGCCGAGGGTTTCGAAGTCGTTCCTAGCGAGCGCGGCGGCGGCGGCGATGGTGCGGGAGATTTCCCCGACGACGTGGCGGGAGCGGCGGTTCACGGGATCGCCGAGGGCTTCCCAGTTCGCCTGTACGTCGGCGGCGGTGACGTCGCGCCATGAGCCTTTGCCGAGGGTGGCGAGGCCGTCCTCGGTGTGCTTGCGGCGGGCGGCGTAGCCACCGTCGGAAAGCTCGTGGTGGACCATCGTGTTGGAGATCAGCACGGTGAGGTCGGGATTTTCAAAAGGGACGAGTTCCGGTTCGCCGCTGCGGCAGTCGATGAGGACGAGGCGGTTCGGCTTGCCGAAGGCGGAGGCGAACTGGTCCATGATGCCGCACGGGACGTGGGCGAAGTCGTGCTCGGCTTTCTGGCAGAGGAGGGCCTTCTCGCGGGTGTCGAGCACGGTGTCCAGCAGGCCTTCCAGGAAGGTGGCGGTGGCGCACTCGAGCGCGGCGGAGGAGGAGAGTCCCGCGCCGCCGGGGACGGAGGAAAGGATGTAGGCGTCGAAGCCCGGGACGTGGTGGCCGCGGTCCTGGAAGCCACGGACCACGCCGCGGATGTAGTTCGCCCATTTCGGCTCGCCGACTTCCTGTGGTGTGGAGAGATCCAGGATCGCGATGTCCGGTCCCAGCGCGGAGGTCACGCGCGCCTCGTTGGTTCCGTTCGCACAACCGGCGATGACGATGTAGCGGTCGATGGCGAAGGGCATGACGAAGCCGTCGCAGTAATCGATGTGCTCGCCGATGAGGTTCACGCGGCCCGGCGCGGCGGCGGTGATCGAGGCGGTGGCGTGGAAGCGTTCCGCCAGGCCGGCGGCGGCGTCGGACACGAGGTCGGCAAGGTCTGGATTGAGCTGGAGCATGGAAAAAGGGGCGGGATTAGTTGGATTCGGCGTGGGGCGTGTGGTCGAGGCGGCGGCGGTAGCTTTCGACCGCCTGTGTCCATACGCTGTGGATGCCTTCGGTGGAGCGGAGCCAGACGGCGCGGTGCATCATGAGCATCGCGGGGGCAAGGTAAAGCAGTTCGGAAAGTTCGTTTTTCGAGAGACCTCCCGGCCCTTCGCTGAGGCAGCGTTCCGCCAGCGCCTCGTCGGCGGCGGTGAGTTCGGAGTGTTCGAGCAGCGAGACGTGCACGCCGTTGACATAGGGATCGACCACGGCGGCGACGACGCCGATGCGGCCCTCCACCGAGGCGTCCAGCGCGGAATCCACGGCGGCGGTGGCGTTGTCCGCGAGCGTCATGACGGACGGCGGACTGATTTCCTCCGGCGTGGCGAGGAGCTTGTGCTTCAGCAGCGCCTTGCCGTAGCGGGTGCGGCTGGTCCAGACGGAGACGGGGGCGGCCAGCAGCAGGCCGAGCAGGATCGGGGTCATCCACAGGACGAACGCGTATTTCGACACGAATCCGGCGGGGTTTTTCGAGGTGTAGCCAATGGTGACGGCCACCCCGGTCCACGCGATGCCGAGGATGGTCTGGGGCGCGTGGAAGCGGAACGCGTCGCCCCATGAGGTGCCGTCCGTCTCGCGGTTCTGGTTCCCCCAGCCGACCGCGCGTCCGGCGATGATGCTGAGGACCATGAGCGTGTGGGCGACCATGATGCAGGGTGCGAGCAGCATGGAGACGATTGTTTCAAAAATGGCGCCGAAGATGATGCGGAAGCCGCCGCCGAAGGAGCGGCGGATGCTCGGGGTGAGCAGGCCGCCGATGACGGCGAGGATCTTCGGCAGGAACAGCAGGCCGAAGATGACGCCGGTGAGGATGAGGCTCTGCTGGACGCCGTTGATGTCGAACCAGCGGGCGGCGTAGTTTTCAAACGGCAGCTGGCTCAGGTCGCTGCGGGCGCGGTCCCAGGCGACCCAGGTGCCGAGGGCGAGGAAAAGGAACCAGACCGGGCTGCCGAGATAGGCCATGATGCCCATGAAGAGGTGCATCCGGACGGAAAACGGCAGCTTGCGGGCGAAGATGAGCCACATGTGCTGGAGGTTCCCCTGGCACCAGCGGCGGTCGCGGATGAGGTGGTCCACCAGCGTCGGCGGGGCTTCCTCGAAGGTGCCCTCGATATCCCACGCCAGCCAGACCTCCCAGCCCTGGCTGACCATCAGCGCGGCTTCCACGAAGTCGTGGCTGAGGATGCGGCCGCCGAACGGCTCGCGGCCGGGCAGCGCGGGGAGTTCGCAGAATTCGGAAAACGGTTGCACCCGGATGAGCGCGTTGTGGCCCCAGTAGCTGCCGCCCATGAGCTGCCAGAAATTCAGGCCGCGGATGAAAAGCGGGCCGTAGAGCCGCATCGCGAACTGCTGGAGCCGGGTGAAAACGGACGAGCCGCGGATGAGCTTCGGCGGTGTCTGGAGGATGCCGAGCCGTGGGTAGGCCTCCATGATGCGCGTCATTTTCACGATGTCCGCGCCATCCATCAGGCTGTCCGCGTCGAGCACCAGCATGGACTCGTAGTTGCCGCCCCAGGTGCGGACGAAGTCGCCGATGTTCCCCGCCTTGCGGTTCTCGTTGGTTTTCCGGCGGCGGTAGTAGATGCGGCCGAATCCGCCGAGCTGGCGGCAGAGGTTCGTCCAGGAGGTCTCCTCCATCACCCACAGGTTCAGGTCGCGGGTGTCGCTGAGGATGAAGAAATCGAACGAATCGAGATTGCCGGTGGCTTCGATCGAGCGGTAGATGGCCTCGATGCGGGCGCAGGTTTTCACGCTGTCCTCGTTGTAAACCGGCATGACCACGGCGTGGCGTTTTTCCAGCGGACCGGTTTTGCCATCCGCGAGCTTGCTGATGCGCACCGACTGCTTGCGGCCGAGCAGCATGTCGATGGCTCCGAAGATCGCGTGGAAGGACCCGAGGGTCAGCAGGCCGTTGAGGATGATGAAGATCACCAGCAGCGGGTAATGCGCCTTCTGGAAACCCATCAGCCAGAACAAGTCCGTGAGCCAGAGCGAGGCGGCGATGTTGACGATCAGGACGCCGCCGAAGAAAATCGTGCGGCGGAGAAAGGTGCGGAAACCGCCGAAAAAGGGTTTCGTCGTCTCGCGGGCGGGTGTTTGGGAGTTATCCATCAGTCCAACAGGAAATACCAGACGATCACGGCGATCAGGGAGATGATGACTCCGGTGAACATGAAACCCATGATGGGCCGCCGGTCCATCGTTTCCCACCACTGCGCGGCACCGCTGCCGATGGCGTTGAATTCAAGCGGTTTGGGCACCATCGTCAGCTCGGCGAAGCGGGGGCCGGCGGCGAGGTAAGATTTTTTCATGGCGTCCACGAACTCGGGCGGCCACGGCGCGGGGGTGAGGAAAACGCCCTGCCAGTGTCCGGGCATGCCGGCGAGCAGCAGGGCGAGGCGGCCGCGCGCGGCGAGGCGGCGGTTTTCGAGAGGGACGTCCAGCACGTCCTGCGTCCACTCCGCCACTTCGGACAAGGCTTCCTCCATCGCGAGGAAACGCGCGGGTTTGTCCGGTTCGTTGACGCGGCGGGCGGAGGCGCGCCACAGGATGCCGCGGACGAGTTCCGCGACGAGCAGGCGGTTTCTCAAGCGCAGTGCCTGGAGATAGGCTTCGACGGCGGCGTAAGCTTCTTCCCACTCATTGAGCTCCCCCTCGCTGAGAGGTCTCAGGGTGTTTAAGGAGTGATGCGGTAAGCCCATGTCTCGGTGAGGAAATTTTCTCCGCGCTTGAGGCAGCACCGCAGTTCGACCGGGCCGACATCCGCCAGCTTGCCGCCTTCGGCGGATGGTGCGACCTGGAAGGCCACGCGCCAGCGGCCTTCGGGCAGGGATTGGACGGTCACGCCCTGGATCTTGACTTTTTCAGCCCCGGGGCCGACGGCCTGCACCAGCGGGGTGAGGGCGGTTTCGCTCTGCTGGTTGAGACCGTTTCCTGCGAATTCCACAGCGATGGTGCGCTGCTCCTTCTGCCAGTCATGCACGCCGGTGCGGGTGGCGACCACGTGGCCGTCCGCCTGGGATGGATCCGCGTCGGTGGTCCAGTGCTGGCGGTAGGAGAACTCGATGCGGTCGCCGGGCTTCGGCGTGTTCGCCGGTTCCCACAGGGCCACCGTGTTGTCGGAGAGTTCGTTGGTCGTCGGGATCTCCATCAGGGTCACCCGGCCCGGACCCCAGTCGGAGGTCGGCTCGATCCAGAGCGACGGGCGCATCTGGTAGGCGGCCTCGGCATCCTCGTAGTTGGTGAAGCTGCGGTCGCGCTGGAGCAGTCCGAAGCCGTCGCACTTCTCCATGTCGAAGCTGCTGAAATCCACTTTCCCGGTGTCGTTCGAGATGGGACGCCAGAGGCGCTCGCCGGTGCCGGTGCGGATGGCGAGGCCGTCGGAGTCGTGGACCTCCGGGCGGAAGTCGTCGAACCTGCGGCGGGAGTTCTCACCGAACCAGAACATGCTGGACATCGGCGCGATGCCGAGGCGCTTCACCTCGCTGCGGGCGAAGAGCACGGCCTTCACATCCACGATGGTGGCGTTGCCCGGAGAGATCTTGAACTGATAGGCGCCCGAGTAGGACGGGCCGTCGAGCAGGGCGTAGACCACCGCCTGCGTGTGTTTTTCCTCGGGCTTGCGCAGCCAGAACTCGCGGAAGTTCGGGAACTCCTCCGGGGAGCCCTCGACGCCGGTGTTCACCGCGAGGCCGCGTGAGGAAATGCCGTAGCGCTGGTTCTTCCCGAGCGCGCGCCAGTAGCTGGCACCTTGGAAGACGGCGAGCTCGTCGAAGTAGTCGGGATTGTTGATCGGCGCGTGCAGGCGGAATCCGGCGAAGCCGCCGTCCGCCGGGAGATCGCCGTGCTTGCTGATGAGCGGGCCGTAGTTGAAGAACGCCTCGGACAGGCGGATCTGCTGCTGGTGGGTGCTGGTGAATTCATTCAGCGTCACCGGCTCGCGGAAAAGGTAGCCGGGGTGGAAGAACATCGCGCGGAACGGCAGCTTCTCCGCGGCCCACAGCGCCTGCGTCGGATTGAAGCGGATGTCGCGGTACTGGTCGTAGCTCAGGTCGTTCATCCAGGCCGGCAGACTGTCGCGGTTCGGAGCCACATATGGCTTGTTCGCAAGATCCCGCGCGCGGCTTTGGATGCTTTCAAATCCCACATCCTCCCTTTCCCAGGTCTGGCACAACGCGGAAGACGTCAAAGTTCCTAAGATTGCGAGCGATATGAAATTCCTTGGCACAGCAAGGTAATAGAGCTGATGCGGACTCGCCGTCAAGAATGGCGATTTGGAATTCTTTCAAAAAATCGGCATCAATCCGGCAACCGCGTCGCATGATAGGTCAGGATACCGTCGAAATCGATGCGGTCCGGGTCCGCCACCCTGCGGTCCGGATCGAAATCCACGAAAAACCGGTCCATGCGGAAACCACATTGCTCCAGCAGGGACAGCATTTCCGTGTGTTCGATCCAGCGGATCACCTGTTGCGAGAGGTGGGTTTGCGGGGGATCTCCGGTCAGGGTGTAGCGGTGGTCCCGTGTCACCTGCCGGCGCTCGTGATCCAGGCGGTGCCGGGTTTCCAACAATCCTTCTCGGCCATCTGTTAGGGTCACCTTGTGGTCCACATACCACTCGTTCTCCGGCAGGTCGCCCAGCAGCTCCGCATAGGGCATGAAGACCGTCAGATAGAGTCCGCCATGGTTTTCCAAAAGCGAGTGCCAATGCTTCAGCACGGCCGCCGGATCCGCCGCCAGTTGGAGGGTGAACGCCGGGGCGAGCAGCGAGGAGAATTTCCTGCCGTCATTCCAGACGGCCATGTCGCCCTGGTGGATCGCCGGGCGGATGCCTGTTTTTTCCGCCCGTTCCCTGCCAAGCTCCAGCATGTCGAGCGAGAGTTCCACACCCTCCACTTCAAGACCCATCCGGATGAGCGGATAGATCAGGCGTCCGGACCCGGCCCCCATCTCCAGCGCCGGGCCGGGGAATTTTTTCAGGAAATCCGCCATCAGCCGGACCTCGGAACCATCGTCCTCCGCGTCCCAGAAAGCATCATGAAGCTCGGCTTCCAGCGAAAGATAAGGTTGTGACATGCGGTGAGGATGGCGGATGCCGGAGGGATTGCAAAGCGTGACAAATGGGTAAGGACCGGTATATTCAGGGGCATGAACACGATCACGGCGATTTTCAAACCGGACGCTGATGGCACGGTGCATCTGCCGTTGCCCGAGGCTTGGCGGAACCGGCGGATTCGTGTGAAAGCGGAGTTGGAGCCTGTGGGAGGCGGGGATGCCGCCCCACCAGCCTTGAAAGGTTTCGGGTGTTTAGCGGGAAAAATCTCCCTTTCTCCTGATTTCGATGAGCCGTTGGATGATTTCAAGGATTACACCGCATGAGACTGCGCCTCACAAGAAATCCACCAGTGCCTTGAAATACTCGTCATAGGCCTCCACCTGCGGCATGTGGCCCACTCCCGGCAGGGCGACGAGTTTCGCTCCGTGGATGGCGGCGGCGGTCGTTTTACCGAGTTCCTGATACTGCCCCATCGTCGCCGCGACCTCCTTCGAGGCGAGGTTTTTCCCGATGGCGGTCCTGTCCCGTTCGCCGATGACGAGCAGCGTGGGTTCCTTGATGTCGGGGAATTCATACAAGACCGGCTGCGTGACCACCATGTCCGAGGTCAGCGCGGTCACGCGTGCGAGCGTCGCCTTGTCGGCCCCTTTCAACCAGCCCGCCTGGACGGTGAGCAGGCTGTCATATTCGTCCTTCCATTTGCCGTCGAAGTAGACGTTCCGCATGTAGTCCTTCACATCCTGCGGTGTCTTCTTCATCTCGGCCGCCGTCGCCTCATCGATGCTCTGGTAGGGGATCTTGCGTTTCCAATCCTCCAGACCGATGGGGTTCACCAGCACCAGCTTCTCCGTCAGATCGGGAAACATCAGGGCGAAGCGGGTGGCGACCATGCCGCCCATCGAGTGGCCGACCACTTCCACGCTTTCCAGCTCCAGGTGGTCCAGCAGCGTCTTGGTCTGTGCCGCCATCATCTGGAAGCTGTATTGGATGTCCACCGGCTTGCTGGATTTCCCGAACCCGATCTGGTCGGGAATCACCACCCGGAACCCGCGGGTGGAAAGGTCCTTGGCGGTGCGCTCCCAGTAGGCTCCGGAGAAATTCTTGCCGTGCAGCAGCAACACGGTTTTCCCATTCGGCGTTCCCTCCGGTTTCAGATCCATGTAGGCCATCGACAACGCGCGGCCCTGCTCGGTGAGCGGCAGGGTCTTCACTTCGAACGGATAGGCGTATCCGGCGAGCGTGGCGTCCAGCGCCGGGATTTTCTCCAGTCCGGCATCCTGCGCCCGGGCGGGGGATGCGATCGGAAACAGGCATGCCGTGATGAAAAGGGCGGTGGATCTCATGATGCCCGCAATGTGCCCGGGATTTAGTGGGGTGCAACTTAAGGAAACGGGAAGTGTTTGCGGACTTGTCTCCTTGTCAGATACGTGCGACTTTTTGTCATGTCCGCGACAGTCGAGATTCCGGTTCCTGATTCGCTGCTCCTGCATTCCAAGGATCTCGCGTCGCTGCAACTTCGGAGCCGGTTTTTGTTGGCGATGAAATTCTTCGAACTGGGTGAGCTCAGTTCGGGTCAGGCCGCGGAAATGTGCGGTCTCACGCGGGTTGGCTTTTTATTCGAAGCAGGTAAACTGGGGTTGCCCGTGGCGGAGCTTTCAGATGATGAACTGGTCGCGGAATTCGCATGAATTCCATTTTCGCCCATCCCGTGGTATGCAATACCGGGCCTCTCATCGGCCTCGCGCGGGTCCGGCTCGAGTGGCTGCCATTTGAATTGTTTCCCGAGGTTCTCATTCCGAAGGAGGTTCACCTTGAATTGGTGGCCAAGGATTCGCCTGACGGTGACCGGCTGGAACTGGCTCTCGGGCGGGCTCATATTGTTCCATTGCAGGTTCAGCCGGACAGGCTGCTTCTCGCGGAACTCGATTCGGGAGAAGCGGCGGTCATTGCCACCGCGCTCCGGTTTGGCCTTTCCTCTGTGTTGATCGACGAGAGGAGGGCGCGCCGGATCGCTTCACGGGTCTATGGCCTTGAGGTGAAGGGAACCGCTGGCTTGCTGCTGGAGGCGAAACGCCGGGGAATGATAGATTACGTCAGACCACATCTTGAAGGCATGGTCCGAGGTGGATATTTTTTAGGGCCGAATCTTGTCGCCGCCTGCCTTGCCGCGGCTGGGGAAGACTGATCCCGGGAAACTATCTCTTCCTCCCCACAAACGGCAGGGCCAGCAGCAGGTAGAACACCGTGGCGAGGCCGAGCATGGAGAACAGGTACCACGGCCACGGCCCGAGGTGGTCGATGAGGCTCGGGTTGCTTGGCGGGTGGGTGGCGAAGGCGAAGTTGCTGCCCAGCAGCTTGTTCACCGTCATGGCGAAGAAGAGGTAGAGCACCGACCATCCCATCACCTCCAGCGGACTGCGCCACATCGGCAGCTTCGGACGCCAGCCGGTGATGATCGGCAGGTAGAGCGCGGCGATGACGACGGCGAAGTGATGCACGAAAAACATCATGTAGGGCGGCGCGGGAAATCCCACCGTGAGGGCGGGGGTGATGAGGCCCTGGATGGTCGCGGCGAGCCCCCAGAAATACGTCAGCGCGCAGAAGAGCGGCCGGCGCGTGACCAGCGCCACCCCGGCGGCGATGGCCGCCACGTCGCAGAGGTGGAAGGGCAGCAGGTTGTCCCACGCCTTTTCCTGATCCAGCGAGAGCCATGCGGCGAGGCTGAGCGGATAGACGCTGAAATTGATGAACGCCAGCAGCAGCGTCGCCCGCCGCCGGCTGGCCTCGCCCCGTTTGCCCGCCAGCAGGAAGGCGGCGGCGACCACGGCCCCCACCGCCAGCGCGGCGTAGTGCTGTTGGGAAAACGGGTGGAATGCCTGGGGTGTTATCGCCGCGATCATGGGGTTTCAATCAGTTCGCATTTTCACCGATCTCCGCGATGGAGGGTTCTTTGCCGTGGAAAATCGCTCGCGCCGCCGCCTGCACGTCCGCATCGGTGACGGCGAGGATCTTCGCCCGCCAATCCTCGGGGGAGGGGATGTGGCCGAAGTCGAGCAGCCCCTCGCCCGCCCATGCCGCGTGCGATCCGGTGGACTCGAACGCCAGCTTGCTCTGTGCGATGGTCAGGCGTTTCGCCCGGTCCAGCTCGCCCGCGCGGGGACCGTTGGAAACAAGGTCGTCGATTTCGCGCCGGATGCAGGCCAGCGCCTCGTCGCGCGATTCCGGGTCCAGTCCCGCGCTGATTTCAAACGCGCCCGTCTCGTCGAAGAACGTCACGTCGCTGCTGATCTGGTAGCACAGGCCGCGCTCCTCGCGCAGTTCGAGGAAGAGCCGCGAGCTGGCGGATTCCCCGAGCATCATGCTCAGCATCCGCAGCGCGTGCCGCGATTCCGAATGCCGCCCCGGCGCGTGCCATGCCAGCGCGAGCTGGAGCTGGTCCGTCTCGCGCTCGTCGGTGACGGTGCGGGGTGCGGCCTTCTCCCGGTCGAACGGCACGGGCGCCGTGGCTTCATGAAAGCGTTCCGGCAGGTGGGGAGTCACCAGCGCGAGGATCTCGTCCGTCGTGAAAGGCCCGGCGGCGGCGATGACGATGTCGTTGCGGAAATGGTGGCGGTCCCTGAAGTCCGAGAGCGTCGCGCGGTGGATTTCCGCGATGGATTCCAGCGTGCCGGAGATCGGGTTGCCGAGCGGATGGCCGCTCCAGAGAGCGTCCGAAATGAGATCGCCGATGTGGTCCGCGGGAGACTCCTTGTACATCGTGATTTCCTCGCCGATGACCTCGCGCTCCAGGGCGATCTCGTTTTCGGGAAACGTCGCGTGCCACACCATGTCGCAGAGGACGTCCGCGAGCACGGGCATCAGGTCCGCCTCGCCGCGCCCTTCGTAGACCGTCTGGTCCTCCGAGGTGCTGGCGTTGAGCTGGCCGCCCGCGTTCTCGATCTCGAAGCTCAGTTCCCGCGCGCTGCGGCGGGCCGTGCCCTTGAAGACCATGTGCTCCACGAAATGCGCCACCCCGGCGGGCAGGCCGGACTCATCCCGGCTGCCTGCGGGGATGTAGATCGAGAGCGCGGCACATTCCGAATCCGGGAGGGTTGCGACGGCCAGGCGCGGGCCATTGGGGAGTTGGCGCCATTCGTAGATTGCTTTGCTCATCGTAAAATTGCTTCCGCCAGCGCGAGATCCGCGGGCGTGGTGATCTTCAGGTTCGGGTGCCGGGATTCCACCAGCTTCACCCGCACGCCCACGGCCTCCATCACCGAGACCTCGTCGGTCACGGTCAGGTTCCTGCTGGCGACATCCGCGTAGGAATCCACCAGCAGCCGGATTTCAAAAACCTGCGGCGTTTCCATGAACCAGAGCTGCTCGCGTGACACACCCTCGGTGGAGAAATCCAGCGGGTCCGAGCGCTTGAGCGTCTCCGTCACCCGGCGGGCGAGGGCGGCGGCGCGGTATTCCACCGCCTCCGCCACGCAGGCGTCGATGTCCTCCGGCGAGACCAGCGGCCTCGCGCCGTCGTGCACCGCCACGAAATTCGATTCCAGCGAGAGCGCGGAAAGTCCCGCCACCACCGAGTCCTGGCGGTTCTCCCCGCCGTCCACCCGTCTCACGGGTTTCGCGAAATCCCCGCCATCGAGCAACCGCCACCGTTCCTCGGGACATACGACGACGACCTCCGAGATGGATTCCGCCGCGAGAAACGCCTCCACCGTCCGGCGCAGGACCGGAACTCCGGCCAGTTCCACGGCCAGCTTGTCAAAACCCATCCGCCGGCTGGAGCCGGCCGCCACGAGGATCGCGGAACACGAGCGGGTGATGTCAGGCGCGGGCATGAGAGATTCTTAGCAGCGCTCGTCCCGCCGCGCAAAGTGTCAAATTCAGGGGAGTGCCTGGCTAGAACAACGGTGGTCGTTTCTCATGACGGATCTGCAAGACCGTGACGCTCATCAGGTCAGGATCGACTACGTAAAGAACACGCCACGCCGAGGGAGTTTTCCAAGGTTTGAAACGCAATTGCCGGATGGGGATTTCCGGGTTCCATCGGCCATTTTCTGGAGCGAACCCGTGGCGTTCGGGATGTTCCGCCAAAGTCGTCAAGGCTGTTTGGAGTGAATCCAACCAGCGTTTGGCGAGTTGGATTCCGCCATTTTTCTCGTCATCTTCATACCAGAGCTGCTGGTCTTCGATGGATCGTTCCGCCTCTGATGAGAGTCGCAATTCGAACTTCATCGTGGCTCCGTGCGTCGATTTTCAGCCCGTTTGCGGAGACGGTCCAGCGCCTCGTTCAAAGGCGTACCGCGATCCCCCTTGGCGTAGTTTTCCAATGCCGCCCGGAGTCGGAGATCCATCTGGTACTCTTCCGCATCATGGGACATTTTTTCAAAGGCTTCCAAAGAAAGCACGACGACAGCCGCCTTGCCATTCTGGGTCAGGATTCTCGCCCGTCCGCCATGAGCGAGTGCTTTGGCATGCTCTTTGGTGTTTCGTGCGAAATCCGTCAGGCTAATCACATCTTCCTTGAGATCGATCCTCATGCTTCGTAGTGAAACACATGATTCCGTGTTTTGCTAGGAGATATTCTCACCCTGCCAGCGGGCTGTGTCGTGATTTTTCCGGCGTTTCCCAAACCGGAACCGACGGGGAGGTGGACTGCGGAATATCTGTCACGAGTTTGCCGCGGGAGGCGTGATGTGAATCGTTGGCCGGTAAAAATCATTGTCGGGGTTGGCGGAAGATTCTCGTCAGTCATTTATAGGCGGACATTGAAACCCGCCGCGACAAACCCAACGGAGCTTTTTCCATATTCCGTTATCCCGCAATATCCATCGATCTGGCCTGTGTTTGAAAAACGTTCTCCATCGTCCCTTGTGAAACATAAGTGACGATGGGTGCGGCGTCTGGAGAACAAGCCAATGGTCCACCGTTGTGGGATGGCAGATTGGAAGATGCCTTCCTTGGCAAAACTCAAACCCTGATAAAATGAAAACCCAGCAAATGTACATCCGAACCGGACAAGGAAACGATCAACGCTTCGTCATGCGACGATTTTATTCCTTTGTCGCGATCTGTGCGATCTTATTGCTCACGCTTCCCGCCTCCATCGCGGGGATCCGGGGGCTGTATGTCGGAAACGACTTCTATCCTCTCGGCACCGATACCGAGCAACGTGTCAAGGATTCCGGCTTCAACCGGGTCTTCCTCTTCACCGCGAAAATCCAGAGCAACGGAGATGTCTATTACAATGACAGTCTGATCGCGACCAATGGCAGTTACGTGGGCGCTTCGAATTGGGAGCTACGGCTGGCAGCGGTGAAACAAGGCGGTCGGATCGGCCGGATCGAACTTTGCATCGGCTCTTGGGGATCCGGCGCCTTCGATAGCATCCGCGATCTCGTCGCCTCGCAGGGGACAGGCAGCGGCAGCATCCTCTATCGGAATTTCCGTGCGATCCGCAACGCGCTTCCGAGCATCGACGCGATTCAATACGACGACGAAAAAACCTATCATGCCTCGTCGGCGGCGGCCTTCGGCGGGATGTTGGCCGACATGGGCTACAAGGTCACGCTGTGTCCCTACAACTGGGGGACAAGGACCTTCTGGCAGAGCGTGAAATCGCAACTGGGCGCTGCTTGCGACGCGATCTACCTGCAGTGTTACGATGGTGGAAAGTATAACAATCCCGCGGACTGGAACAATCTTTTCGGTGGCTTCAGGGTGACGCCGGGTCTTTGGGGGAATGAGGTGACCACGGATGTCTGCATCGAAAAATTCAGGACCTGGAACAAGAACAGCCTTTGCAACGGCGGATTCATGTGGCTGAACTCCAGCGTGCAGTGGGATGTGGACCTCTGGGGGGACTGCATGAACGTCGCCCTGGAGCCGCTGCCCTATTTCATGATCGTGAACAAGACGAGCGGCAAGTCCATCGGACTGAATCCAGGCAACGCGTCGATCATTTTCAATGGTGCGGCGTCCAACCAGTGGACTTATGACTATGACGAAGAGACCCAGCGCTGGGCTCTGATGCCCACACCGGACCGCACGCATTTCAAAATCGTCTCCTGTATCTCGGGTCGCGTCATCTGTCCGGTCGGGAAGTCCACATCGAACGGCGCGCAGATGCACACCTGGATGTATAACAAGGATGAGAGCCAGATGTGGGACGTGATTTACAGCGGAGACGGCTGGTATAAGATCAAGAACTTCGGGAGCGGCAAGGTGCTGGATGTCGCCGATTCGAACACGGATGACAACGGCAGGATCCAGCAATGGACGGATGACGGGAGCGCGAACAGCTCACAATTGTTCCGCCTGCATCCGTGGGGCGAATACCGCATCAAGACGCTCGCGAACAAGTACGTCGCGGTGGAAGGGTCGGACGGGGCGAATGGAGCGTCCATCGTGCAGTCCGCCCTGCGGAATACCGATTCGTTCAAGTGGCATTTTTTCCCGAACGGAGAGGGTTGGGAGCGGATGTCGAGCCATGTGAACGGAAACCGGGCGGTAGGGGTGGATGGCGGCTCCCAGACGGAGGGTGCCGACGCCATCTACTGGGACTATAGTCCTGACTCGCAGTCCGAAAAGATCCGCCTGCTCCCCCTGCCCAGCGGTAAGTTCAAACTCTACTTCAAGCATTCCGGCATGGTGTGGGATGTCTTCGGTGGTTCTGGTGCGGACGGAACGCCCATCAGGCAATATCCAAGCAACGACTACAACCGGCAGTTGTTCAGCTTGGAACGGATCCGGACGATGTGACGGTCCGTTAAAAGAGGTTGGACGTTCCGGCGGGGCCTTCGGCGGCTCCGTCGGTCTGCCGCAGCCACCACCAACGGTGCGGAACGGGATAGACCGGGACAACGTCCCGGGAAAAGCGCGCGAGAATCACAGAGTCCTGAAGGGACGAAACCAAGGACGGTGCGTAGCGCCACGGATGCCGTCCTTTCATGGCTCGTCGCGGGAGTGGTCATCACAATCCCGGGGCGGCGCTTTGCTTGCCCCGGGCTGCCACATTCCGCACCGTTGGTGATGAAGATTCCTTTCCACTTCTGTGGTCCTGGAGAAATGTCCGTGGTGGCGAAAAAACGTCCCTTGATTTTCAAGGTTTCCTCCGCGCTTCCCGGACCAGTGGCGCGAGGATCAGGAAAGCCGTCGCAAAACAGAACGTGATGTCCGCCCGGTAGGTGAGGTGATGCACCGGATCAAGGTGGTTCAAATGGGCGGAAACCGCCAGGGTGGTGCCGACGATGAGGTGGAAGGGCCCGAGCAGGCGGATCATTCCGGGAAACTTCGCGGGAGACACGCAGGCCAGCGCGGAGGCGATGCCGATGCAGCCGAATGCGGATGACGCCATCCTCAGCCAGTAGTCCAGCTGTGGGTCATAAGGCATGCGCTCCGCCGAGCCCATTTCCCAAAGCTGGTCCGCGGCCATCTGCCACGGCGCGAAGGTGAAAAAGAACGAGATCCCCCAGCCGCACGCGCTCAGCAGCAGGCCGAGCCGCAGGATATTCGACCAGAATCTTTCGGAAAGCATGGTGCGTTGGGTTTGAATGGGGGGCTGTACCCCACCCCCGGTTTTTACGAGAACACCCGCGGGGCGGGATCAAGCCCGCTCGGTGATCGGCTTGTAGGAGCGGAGCGTCTCGCCGGTGTAGATCTGGCGCGGGCGGGAGATGCGGCTTTCCGGATCGTCCATGACCTCCTTGTAGTTCGCGACCCATCCCGGCATGCGGCCGATGGCGAAGAGCACGGTGAACATGTTCATCGGGATGCCGATGGCGCGCATGATGATGCCGCTGTAGAAATCGACGTTCGGGTAGAGCTTGCGGGAGATGAAGTAGTCGTCGTTGAGCGCGACTTCCTCGAGTTTTTTCGCGATGTCGAGCAGCGGGTCGGAAACGTTGAGCTGCTGGAGCACCTTGTCGCACTGTTCCTTGATGATGACGGCGCGGGGGTCGAAGCTCTTGTAAACGCGGTGGCCGAAGCCCATGAGGCGGCGGTTGCCGACCTTGTTCTTCACCTGGTCGAGGAACTGGCTGCCGTCGTCGCCGTCCCTGTGGATCTGCTCGAGCATCTCGAGCACGGCCTGGTTCGCACCGCCGTGGAGCGGGCCCCAGAGCGCGCAGACGCCGGCGGAGGCGGAGGCGAAGACATTCGCCTGGCTGGAGGCGACCATGCGGACGGTGGAGGTGGAGCAGTTCTGCTCGTGGTCCGCATGGAGGAGGAAGATGAGGTCCAGCGCGCGGACGACCTCGGGGTTGAGATCGTAGTCCTCGCCGGGCAGGGAGAACATCATGTGCAGGAAGTTCTCGGTGAACTTGAGGTCCCTTTTCGGATAGCTCGGTGGCAGTCCGGCGGCCTTGCGGTAGGAGCAGGTGGCGATGGTGCGGGTCTGGGAAATGAGGCGCGCCGCATGGATCGGGAAGGCTTCCTTGAGCGACTTGCGGTAGGTCTTCATGCTAGGGTAGGCGGATGAGGCATGAATCATCGCCGAGAGGATGGACATCGGGTGCGCTTTGGGCGGGAAGGCGTCGAAGTGCTGCAACATGTCCTGGTGCAGCATCTGGTTCTCCGTCAGGAGGTCGGAAAAGCCCTGGAGCTCGGCGGGTGTCGGAAGTTCGCCGTAGATGAGTAGGTAGGCGGTCTCGATGAAGGTGCTTTTCTGGGCGAGCTCGGCGATGTCGTAGCCGCGGTATTGGAGAATGCCTTTTTCGCCGTCGATGAAAGTGATCGCGCTTTTACACGCACCGGTGTTTCCGTATCCCGGATCCAGCGTGATGCAGCCGGTCTTGGCCCGCAGGGTGGCGATGTCGATGCCGGTTTCGTTCTCAGTTCCAGTAAAAGTCGGCAGTTCCAGGGTTTTGCCGTCGATGATCAATTCCGCTTTTCCGTTCATGCGGGGCGATCCTAGGCACCACCGAATCGGTTACGCCAGCTTCCATTGTGAAGAATTTTAACCAATTCCGGCCATATCGGGGATGAGTGGATTTTATGGACGGGGACTGTCGCGAAGGAGGATGGGGAGTGGGGGGAAGAGGAATCGAAACGCGGAGTTGCGGAGGGCGCGGAGGAAGAAGCGGAGGAAGAAGCGGAGGAAGACAAGGAGTGCGGTGGAAGGGAGTCCGCGTGATGCCGGTTTGGATTTTTCGTTGTGGGGGTTTTGCAGAAGAGGGCGATCGCGTATCGCCCCTCCATGGAGCGGGGCGCTCTGTCGCCGGACTCCGGGGGCTCCGAGGTCGGAGGGAGGCGATCGGGTGGGGCGGCGCGTCAGGGATGTCGTCCCTTCGGGACTTGGTTCTTCTTGACGCGGAAAACCCAGGGCGGCGCTGCGCTTGCCCTGGGCTTTCACATTCCGCACCGTTGGTGCTGGGGATTTGCTATGGAACTCCGGGGGGGAGTCTGGGGGAGTCGGGGGGATCGGAGGGATCGGAGGGATCGGAGGGATCGGAGGGATCGGAGGGATCGGAGGGATCGGAGGGATCGGGGGGATCGGGGAACTCGTTACTTGAGGAGGTAGGTGACGGTGTTGCTGGTGCCGGTGGTGGTGTCGTCGCGGAAGTAGATGACGATCTGTTGGGTGGTGCCGGCGGAGGTCTTGGTGAGGAGGGCGGTGTTTTGGGCGGGGTTCTTGGCGGTGGAGGCGGAGCTGTATTGGTTGTAGTCGCTGTTGTCCTGGTCGAGGGGGAGGGAGAATCCGGGGCCCTTGAGCTCGCCTTTTCTGCCGATGGTGAACTTGACGGTCTGGCCGACGTTGAAGCGGGGGATGCCGGCGGGGATGCGGAAGCTTGCCACGGTTTCGGAGCCCTGGGTTTCGAAGGACTGCCTGTCCTCGATGGTGAGGGTGAAGGTTTGTTTGGCGGCGAATCCTCCGAAGCGCTTGCCGGCGGGTGCGGCGTGGGCGGTGGCGGTGATGAGGAGGGCGCAGAGGGCGAGGCGGATGAGGGTGATGATTTTCATGGAAAGGGGATTGCTGTTGGCGATGGGCAAACCCTAGCGCGGATGGCGGTTTTTGTAAGCTTTGAATTCGACGTAATCACGTAAACGTGAATGCGTTGACGCGATCGCGTAGGGTGTTTTCGCGGGCCACGCGTGATGGCGTAAACGCGATCGCGTGGGTTGCG
>NZ_JAENIK010000010.1:0-4544 GCF_016595465.1 Luteolibacter yonseiensis
CGCCCAACCAAGGAGGGGCGATCTCCGAATCGCCCCGCCCATGAACCGCCAATGAACCGCGCCCAAGCTCCTCCCGAACCACGCGCCCAAGCACCTCCCATCGCGCCCTCATGGGCCTAGGCGATTCGGAGATCGCCACTCCTTGCGACATCCCGCCCCTCCCCGAAACCGCAAAAAAACAAAAACTCACCCCATCCGCACTGAATTGCTTGCCAAGCCCCGCCGCACCCACTAATTCTGCCGCCCGCCCGACCGCACACGCGGTCGAAGGCAATGGAAAGCATGCTTAGCTCAGTGGTAGAGCACATCCTTCACACGGATGGGGTCGCAGGTTCGAACCCTGCAGCGTGCACCATCACTCTTAGTGAGTTACAAAGAAAAACAACCCTCAAAAATAGCATTGGGGGCAGAAAATAGGGGTCTACCCCCGGATTAGAAAGGAGTCGGCGTCTTGAATTCTTGGTAGGATTGACAGGCCGAAATTTTCGTTTGCAAGCTGCATGAAAATGCTTAAACTTGCGTCATGAACAATGTGATTTGGGATAAGAAGGGCTGAAAAGCCATCATTTTTGAGTCTTTTCGGCTCCAAAAAGAAGCCGCGATAGACGGCTTAGAAAGCCGGTTGAAGCTCGAGGAGCAAAAGGCTTGTTTATTTTACCCAAGTTGTCCTTCCGCCTTTCATTCTCGTTCCATAAAGTCTCCAAATCACTGTCGTCGGACGCTTCTTGGAGATCATTGGGGTTCAGAAGAATAGCATGCTTTAGATCTTCCCAAGCTTCCTTCTTAAGTTTGTCGGATTGAGCCTTGTCCACGATATCCGCCTGCATGTTTCTATAGCACGCGCGATTGAACAACAGAGCAGCGTGGTCTTCGTCAGGAGGAAGCCGCCGTTGGTTTCGGGCGTCAATTACTTCTGTGAGGACTTTTACCGCCGATTCATGGTCATCAAAACTTTTATGTAATCTGCCGAGCAGGATGCCGACCCTCCGCCAATGGGGTAGATCGCAACGAAGTTCATTGAGTTGGACGATACAATCGCGGCGTGCGTTTTGCCATCCGGGATCGTTCGGATCGTTTTCGAGTGCGGAGAAGGAGTAGGCCAATATATAGGCCATGTCGGCGCAGCGCTCGGTGAGGCCTGCCAACTGTCCTGTTATTTCTTCCTTCGCCGTTTTCAATTCGGTCAGCTGCCGGAACGCATCTTCAAGTTTCACTCGATACGAATTGAGATCCCCGTCAAACTTCGTGATCTTGTCAGCCACGATTTTATCGACTTGATCTCCGAAGCGTGCATTGACTTGGTCACGAATTTCTTTGGAGTTTTTCCAGTTGAGCAGACCAAAGATGACACCTCCGAGCACGATAACACCCCCTGTCACCCATTTCAGCTGATCTAAGGAATCTTTTAAGAACGCTCGATAATCCTTGGACTCCTCCCGAAGCGCGGCTTGGTATTTGAGTATCGTGGTATTCGGGTCAGTCTCGGATTCCGCAGCGCGTCGGACATCGCTTGTCGCCGTAGATTCCTTTGCAGCCGTGGGCTGGAGGGCTCTTACCCCGGGTGCATCAGTAACGACCTGCGGAGGCGGCGTTTGTCCCCACGCCATACAAAGGGACAAGAGAAAATAAACCACAATCAGTTCTCTCATGGGCCACAGATCTATCATAAAAAAGCGATTGATGAACCCTAATTTGCCGAAATATTGTCCGGTGGCCGGAGTGGTGATGGATTAGACTCACTTCCTCCCGCCCAGTTCCCCCCGGTATCCTCCGGATGCCTGCGGTTCCCTTCCCGAATAAAGCAGCCCTAGCCTTCTGCTCCGCGTCTTCTTCTCCGCGACCGCGTAGCTACGCCATGGCGTCAGCGTCCGTGCCCTCATGGCGTAATTTCCCAGAATGGCGGAACATGGGACACTGGCTGCGTCGTTACGGACGGCTCCCCCCGGTCCACGGCGACCCAATGCAAAAACTCCCCCAACACCAAACCCTCCAAATGCCATGGAACCACCACCCCTCAATCAAGTCCTCACCATCGGAACCCCGTACGGACCCGATGGACCGTCGATCGAAGGCATCGTGAAAAAATCCGGCGTCGATCCCCAAGGCCGGACCTGGGCGCACGTCTGGTACAACGACGTCGTCGCCGCCTACGTGGGACAGGTCGAGTGGCGCGACGAGCGCTGGCAATTCTCGGACCGCACCTTCGAGACCCTCCATTCCGAATGGAGGCCCGCCATCGACCACAGCATCGCCCTCCACCGCAGATCGACCGCCGGAGTATGACGGCACCGGTTCAGGAGCGCCACCCCGGCCGGAGCGGCGACACCCGCCGACCTTACGGAGCGCGGACGCCCTCGTCCGCCTGGCCGGCGGGCCGGAAAACAAAAGCCCTGAGCTCCTCCCTTCCGCCTCCCATGGGCAGCAAGGACGAAGAGGTCCGCGCTCCTTATGATCCGGCAACCTCTTCGCCAGCCTCTTTGGGGGACGCCCCATTCCACGTCCCATTTTTGACACCGCAGAAGCTCGGTCGTGTGTTTTAACCCGGATCGACGCTCCGGGCGTGGAATGAAGCTTCGGTCAAGATCGCGTCGCCTCTCCCGCTATTCAAACGAAGAATGCCAGCATCCGATCCATGATCCACGATCCACGATCCACAAAATCCCAGAGAAAACCCCGCGAAAAAAATCTGCTGAAAACGGATTTTTCAACCCATGTCCAAAAAAATTTTCATTTTGTCTACATCCCTAATCTTGCGAAATGCACTCCCTGCATTTTCATGCCAAACGCTCGGACAATGATAAAAAACAACCTGTTGACCACTTATTAACAATCCCCGCGATCAAGCGGCTTCCGGGCTTCCACGCCTGTTCCAACAGCGCTTCCCATTTCTTGTTCACCTGTTCCTCCGCCAGCTCCGGTCCGGTTTTTCCATAACCGGATCGCGCGGACATTGCATAATTCAACCCCGTTTCTCCCCGTTCCAAATCGCCGGACCTTATTACAATTTGACTGAAGATAGATGACCCTCTAATGGTATTACCGCATTTTTTTCATGGTTAACCCGATCCGAACCGCCATGACATCTAACATCCATTCCGATGCCATACCGGCACCTGATGTCCTCGCATGCCCGGGCGGGCCGGGTTCGCACCCGTCGTCCGCCGCCGCCGATAACCCTTTCATCAACATTTTCTATTGAACACCTCATCAAACCCATCATCCTCATGTCCGTCACACCCACGCCGGACATGGGGAATCGTGCCGTCCCAATCCCTTAATGCGGGACAGCACGCGAATGATGGAGATCCCGCCCGCGGATTTCCACATGAAGGATTCCTTATGAAACGCGGGTAAACGGGCACGCCCGGCACCCATGCCGCGCGCACCGTTTTCCCTCCTCCTGTTTGCCGTTTGACTATTCCGCAATCCAACACCAGATAATCAGAATCCGCTAATGCCTTACAAACCCACTCCCGCGAACGCCCAATGGACGAAGCTCACGCTCCCCATCCAGCCGTTCCAAGCCGCCAGACTGGAGATCACCACGACTGACAGCCAGAGGTTCTACATCGCCGAAGTATCCATCCATCCCAAGGCTCCGGGATCCGATGAACCGGCGGTCGAGATCGTGATCCCATATGTGGGTAAGAATTTGTGGGAATTGTCCGATCACAAGGTGACCCTTTCACCCAAGACCATCCAGCAGTTCGAGAAGACCACCACCGCCGAAGGCGAGTGTCGCTACCGCCTGCACGTGCCCCAGGCGGAAATCTTCAAGGACACCACCCCGCCCCCCCAATGGCCGCGCCTGTTCTCCGAACAGATCCTGGAACCGTGAGGGGGAATGTGCCCGGTGATCCGAGCCAAGTGATCCGAGCAAAGTGATCCGAGCCAAGTGATCCGAGCCAAGTGATCCGAGCCAAGTGATCCGAGCCAAGTGATCCGAGCCAAGTGATCCGAGCCAAGTGATCCGTGCCAAGTGATCCGTGCCAAGTGATCCGTGCCAAGTGATCCGTGCCAAGTGATCCGTGCCAAGTGATCCGTGCCAAGTGATCCGTGCCAAGTGATCCGTGCCAAGTGATCCGTGCCAAGTGATCCGTGCCCGGTGATCCGTGCCCGGTGATTCGTGCCAAGTAATGGCTTGAAGAAGGTCGGCGGACGGCGGCGGCAGATAAAGCCTCCGAAGCGACGTTTCTTCAGCACCAAGGGTGCGAAATGCGATAGCCCAGGGCAAGCGAAGCGCGGCCCTGGGTCTTGGATCCTTCAATTCCGGAGTCCTGTAAGGACGACATCCGTGGCACGCCAATCCTCCGTCGATCGCGTCCTTTCAGGACTCCGGTAATTTGGAAACCTCTTCCCGGGACGTTGTCCCGGGCTATCACATTCCGCACCCTTGGTGCTGAAGATACCCGCGTCGGAGGCTCCGCCTTCCTGCCGGAGGATCACGCACCCGTCATCTCCCGTCATCTCCCGTCATCTCCCGTCATCTCCCGTCATCTCCCGTCATCTCCCGTCATCTCCCGTCATCTCCCGTCATCTCCCGT
>NZ_JAENIK010000010.1:4605-88292 GCF_016595465.1 Luteolibacter yonseiensis
ATCTCCCGTTATCTCCCGTTATCTCCCGTTATCTCCCGTTATCTCCCGTTATCTCCCGTTATCTCCCGTTATCTCCCGTTATCTCCCGTTATCTCCCGGAACCAACCCACCAACCCACCAACCCACCAACCCACCAACCCACCAACCCACCAACCCACCAACCCACCAACCCACCAACCCACCAACCCACCAACCCACCAACCCACCAACCCACCAACCCATCGACCCATCGACCCATCAGCCCACCTCTTCCTTTGCGACCCTTCGCGCCCTTTCGCGACTTCGCGGTGAATCCCGGAAGCAGCGCCACATCCCCATCTCTTCCACTGATCACCCGCCACGTCTCCCCCTTCCCCGAAAACTGCCCCCCTTTCACATTCCCAAAGACTCGGCTTGCAGTTCGCACGATACTGTTCATAAAAATCGCCGATGACGCTGGAAGAGGAATGGAATCTGGAATCGGTGATGGCCACCGGGCACCTGGATTTCCGCGAATCCCGCAATCCGGATCTGGCCGGTGAGGCCCGGGCGACGCTCGGTCTCATGCAGGACCTAGCCAAGGCACCTGAAGTGCTTTTCCCGAAATTGACCGAATTCGTCCTCAACTGCACCATGGCGGACTCCGCCGGTGTCAGCCTGCTCGTCGAGGAAGAAGGGAAATTCGTCTGGCCCGCCGTCACCGGAGGACTCGCCCCCTACATCGGCGGCGGAACCCCGATGAACTTCGGCCCCTGCGGCACGGTGCTGGACCTCGACGGGCCGGTCCTTTTCATCCGTCCCGAGAGGCATTTCACCTACCTGAAGCCCATCGAGCCGCCCTTGGAAGAAGTGCTGCTCGTCCCGTTCCACATGGATGGCAAGGCCGTCGGCACCGTCTGGGCGGTGATCCACGAGCCGGGCAAACAGTTCGAGTCCGAGGACCGCCGGCTTCTCCAGAACCTCAGCGCCTTCGCCGCCAGCGCCTACCGCATGCTGACGGAAAGCGGCGGACTCGCCACCCTGCTGGGAAACCTGCCTCCGCCGCCCCCTGTGCGGCCCATGACGAATGTGGACGGCAAGTTCCGGTTTCTGGACAAGTGAGGGACCGGGCCGGGGATGCGCACCCTACCCGTCAACCTACTGATAAAATTTCGTGCAAATGGGAAAAGTTTCCCGCTAGATTCCCCCCAACCCGTTCGTTTTACAACCATGCCTCGCGTCACGATCACCGTTCCTGAGAAAAATGCCCAGCCATACCGTTTCCAACTCGACCGCGAGGTGGTTTCCCTGGGCCGTGGCGCGGAGAACGACATCGCCATCGACTCCGGTTCCGTCTCCGTGAACCACGCCGAAATGCGCCGCATCAAGGGCGGCTACGAACTCGTCGACGTCGGCTCCACCAACGGCATCAAGCTGGACGGCCACCGCTACGAGACCATCCCCCTCAGCAACGACGCCTCCATCACCATCGGGGACGTGGCGTTCGGTTTCCTTCTCACCGACGAGGAGCTTGCCGTTCTCGCCCGGGAAAGCTCCTCCCTTCCGCCCATCCCGCGCGAGGAGGAAGTCAACCTGCCCTCCAAGCCGAAGCCAAAAGCCCCCGCCTACCAACCCCAGAAAGCCCGCAGCGGCAGTGGTGGCGGTGCCATGTTCATCTTCTTCCTTCTCGCCCTCGCCGCCTTCTTCGCCGGCATGATGGTCCGCTACCAGAAGGAAACCGGCGGCGGCAACCTCATCGAAGCCATCCAGGTCCACCACGCCGCGAAACCCGGCGCGGCACCCGCAACACCTGCGCCAGCACCCGCTCCGGCCACACCTGCGGCACCTGCACCTGCGGCACCCGCAGCACCTGCGCCAGCACCCGCTCCTGTCGAACCAGCTCCCGCAGCACCCGCAGCGGAAGCCCCCGCACCGGAAGCACCGGCCCCCGCTCCAGCACCGGAGAACTGAGGATTTTCAGCACCCACGGTGCTTTCAAGGAGGGGCGATACGTGATCGCCCTCTTCCGGGGTGCATACCATTTCGCACTGTTGGTGCCTGGAGGGGCGATACGTGATCGTCCTCTTCCGGGGTGTGATGAGGATGCAATCCCGCGCGGGTTGAAACCATGCCGCGCCATCATCAGGAATCAGCGTGCCCCATCATGGTCTGACACCGCCGCATCATGGCCTGACACCGCCGCATCATGGACTGACACCGCCGCATCATGGCCTGACACCGCGGCATCTTCAACGCGTCGGCGCATCATTGCCCGACGGCCGCGCATCTTCAGCACCAAAGGTGCGGAATGAGAAAGCCCATGGCAACGCCATGGGAAGAGGACCCCGAAGCAACCGGAGTCCTGAAGGGACGGCACCTCTGGCGCGTCACTCCACCCTTGATTTCGTCCCTACAGGACTCCGGTAAATGGTGGCGGCATGCCCCGGGGTTGCGCTTCGCTCACCCCGGGCTGTCACATTCCGCACCTTTGGTGCTCAAGAGCTCCACCCTCTTCTCTTTCCATCAACCACCAACACCCAACCCTCAACTTCTTCTCCACCCCTCTTCCCTTCCTCGATCATCGCTCCCCCTCATCTCTCATCGATCCTCCTTCTTCCTCTTTCCATCAACCATCAACACCCAACTCTCAACCTCTTCCCTTCCCCGATCATCGATCACACTCATCCATCATCGATCATCCCCGTCTCAATGATTGAAAATGAACTCCTTCGAATTCAGCAGCGCCCAGAAGACATCCTCCAGCACCTCCTTCCGGCCGCCGGGTTCCTTTTCCTCCTCCACGGCGGCGGTGAGTTTTTCCATCTCCATGTCCACCGGCGGGCGGCTGAGCACGGTGAGGTAGAGCGTGGTGATGATCTCCTGCGGCGTCTTCTTCTCGTTGAGCATCGTCTCCACCAGCTTCCCCTGGCGGATGCGCTGCTGGGTGGTGTCGCCATTGAGCAGGTGCAGGGCCTGGGAGAGGTTCGGCTCCATCTTCACCTCGCATGAACAAACCGTGGCCCGCGTCGCCCGGCCGAAGGTCGTCAGGAAATAGTTCGATGTGTTCCCGTCCGCGATCTGCACCGCCCGCGCTCCCAGCGGCAGGCCCTTGAACTTGTTCGGCGTGGCGGTGACCTGCGAGATGCAGTCCAGCAGCACCTCCGCCCGCACCCGGCGGACCATCGCGTGCGAGAAATTCCGGTTGTCCGTGACGTTCGTCTCGTTCGTCTGGGTCGAGAGCTGGTAGGTCCGCGAGGTGCAGATGTCGCGCACCAGCTTCTTGAAGTCATAGTTGTAGGAAACGAACTTCTCCGCCAGCGCGTCCAGCAGCTCCGGGTTTGAAGGCGGGTTCGAAACGCGCACGTCGTCCACCGGATCGACGATGCCGACGCCGTTGAAATGCGCCCACACGATGTTCACCACGTTTTTCGCGAACCACGGGTTCTCCGGCGACGCCAGCCACCCCGCCACCGACTCGCGGCGCGACTGGTCCTTGAGCTCCGGCTTCGGCCCGCCGAGGAACTTCGGCGTCATGTTCTGCTTGGTCACCGGGTTCTGGATCTCCCCGCCCTCGTCGTAGATCACCCGCTCGCGCGGATCCTCGGCGGGCTTGCGCTTCACCTGCGCGAAGAACGAGGCGAAGCTGTAGTAATCATCCATCGTCCAGCGGTCGAAGGGGTGGTTGTGGCACTGCGCGCACTGGATGCGCGTGCCCATGAAGACCTGCGCCACGTTTTCCGTCAGCTTCAGCACGTCCCGCTCGATCTGGAAAAAATTCGTCGCCGGGCTGGAGAACGTGCCGCCCTCCGCCGAGAGCAGCTCCTTCACCAGCACGTTGAACGGCACGTTCCCGGCGATGCGTTCCCGCAGCCACTGGTAATACCCCAGCGCCGCCTTGTAGGAAACCTGCTGGTCGCCGTTGTTGAAGGTGCGGATCTGCATCAGCTCCGCCCACTTCATCACCCACATCTCGGTGAATTCCTTGCGGCCCAGCAGCTCGTCCACCAGCAGCCCGCGCTTTTCAGGGCGGGTGTCAGCGAGGAACTTCTCCCGCTCCGCCACCGTCGGCGGCACGCCCGCGATGTCGAGGAACACCCGGCGCAGGAACGACTCGTCATCCGCCAGTCCGGACGGCACGATGCGCAGCTTGTTGAGCTTCTCCGCCACCAGCGAGTCGATGTAGTTCGCCGCCGGGAATTCCGGCCGCGTGTACTTCAGATCCGCCGGCACCACGATGGCCTGCGATCCCTCGGTGAAGGTGTGGAAACGCGCCAGCAGGAACGCCTCGCCACGGTTCTTCGAGGCCGCGATCCCCTCCCGCGCGCCGATCGATACCGAGTTGTCGTTCGACGTCGAGAACGTGGAAAGCGTCGTCACATCCCGGTCCGTGCCGTCCGAGTAGGTCGCCCGGACGGAAAAAGGAATCCGCACGTCCTGCCCGGTGAGCACCACCTGCTTCGGCCGCACCTCGATGCCGGTGGGCTGTGGGATCTCCCCGGCGTCGTACTCCGCCCCGTCGCGGATCCAGTCCACCAGCGTCTTGTAAAAGGCGCTGTCCTTCTTGATCAGGTTCCCCCCCGTGTGGGGCACCGCGCCGCTGGCCTTCGTCACCAGCAGCGACTCCTCCGGCACCGCCAGATTGATCCGCCGCCCGGCCATCTCGTTGGTCAGGCGGAAATGGTCGCCCTTGGGATCGAACCCATACAGCGAAAGGTGGAAGCCATCCTGCCCGCGCGCCGACCCGTGGCACGAGCCGGTGCTGCACCCGGCGGCGGTCAGCACCGGCATCACGTCGAGCTGGAAAGAAACCGGCCGCGGCTTCTCCGCGTCCTTCACCGTCACCGGCACCTCCGCCGCCAGCCCCCGGTAGTCGATGCGCAGCGACGTGGTGCCGTCCTTCTTCGGCGTGAGCGCGGTGCCCACCAGGTCCGCCAGCGTGGTATCGCCGAGCGTCAGCTTCGACTGCGCGGTGACATCGTGCGTCGAGGCGTCCTTCATTCGGGCGATCACGATCACCCGGTGGAAATCCGCCGCGGTCTCCAGCGTCACGTTTTTCGGAAACGCCTCGATGGACACGATCTCCGGATCCGGCGGCGCGTCCCAGCGTGGCAGCGCCGTCTTCGCCCTCGGCGCCATCACCTCGCCCACCGGCCACGGCACGCCCGCGGAGATCCATTTCTCCAGCGCGCCGATCTCCTCCGCGGTGAGCGGCGGGCCGCTTTTTTTCGGCGGCATGTGCTCGTCGTCCTCCGGCGCGAGCCTCACCCGCTTCAGCAGCGGAGACTCGTCCGGGCTGCCCGGTTTCACGGAAAATCCCCCTTCGCCGCCCTTCAGCATCGCTTCGGAGTTCGTCAGGACCAGCCCTCCCTTCGCCTTGTCCTCGGTATGGCATTCCAGGCAGCGGGTCTCCAGGACCGTGCGCGCCGCGTCGAAATCCGGCTCGCTCCCATAAGCCGCCGCCAGACTGGGCAAGCTCATCAAAAGGATCCACAATCGGCGCATCCGGGAGATACGCGGTGGCAAATGGGATCATTGCAGTGTTTTTCCCGGCGTGGAAAAATTGCGATTTCGTGAGATTGGCGGGTTGACAAGCCGCCTCCGGTGCCTAGAGTGCGCGCCCCGAGCCGGACCATGGTCGTCACGCGCCCGGCCCACGAACCTTTATTTTAGGCACACGCCATGAGCAAACGCACCTATCAGCCATCCAAGCGCACTCGGAAATCCCAATTCGGCTTCCGGGCCCGCATGGCCACCAAAGCTGGCCGCGACATCCTTCGCCGCCGTCGCCAAAAAGGCCGCAAGCGCCTCGTTCCGAAGGGCGTTGAAATCCAATACAGCCGTCACACGACGCAGCACAACTGAGGCCCCGCCTCGGTTCCGTCCCGGGAATCCACAGCATTCCTGCCATGCGACTCCCGCGGACGTGCAGCATGAACCAACGCGACGAGTTCGCGAAGGTAAAGAAAACCGGTCAGGCCAAGCCTGGTCGGTTTGTCATTTTAAGCACATTGGAGGATACCGCGCTGGACAACATCCGCACCGGCTTCATCACCACCCGCCGCAGCGGAAAAGCCCACGACCGGGTGCTCCTCCGCCGCCGCTTCCGCGCCCTCGTCCAGGCCCACGCCCCGGGCTTCTCGGAAATCCGCCGCTACCTCGTCACCATCGCCCGTCCCGGCGCGGCGCAGGCCACCTTCGCCGAACTCGAGGAAGACTGGCTCCGCCAGGCGAGGCGGCTCGGCCTCTTCCCCCGCTCCGACAAACAACCGTGATCACGCGTTTCCTCAGCTTCGTGATCCGTTTCCTGATCCGTTTCTACCAACGGATCCTCAATCCGATGCTCAAGGCGGTCTCCGGTCCCGGCATGGGCTGCCGCTACGAACCCACCTGCTCGAACTATTTCCTCCAGGCCGTGGAACTCCACGGCCCGTTCCTCGGCTCGTGGTATGGAATTTGTCGGATTTTCCGCTGTCATCCATGGGGGGGCTGCGGTTATGACCCCGTCCCGTCACCCCGAAACGCGGAAAACACCAAACACTCCTGCTCCAGCCACGGCGCCAGCCAATGCTCCGGCCACGGCCCCAGCCCCGGCCACGGCGGGACGCACACTCACTAAACTTTCCACCACGCCTCCATGTACGATCGAAAAACTTGGGTAGCCCTCATCCTCTGCGGCGGCCTCGTCGCCGCGAACCTCTACTACAGTAGCCAGAATTCAGCCGAACAAGCCCGCAAGGAAGCCATCGCCAAGGCCCTCGCCCCACCGGCACCCGGCCCGAACGACATCATCACCACCGACGCCGGCCTCAGCGTCGAGACCCCGCCGCCACCGACCGAGGAGGAGAACATCATCCTCGAGAACGACGAGGTCGTCTTCACCCTCACCAACATCGGCGGCGGCATCAAGCACGCCGAGTTCAAGAACCAGAAGAAGGTCGGCAGCAAGACCGAGCTCGTCCGCATCAACAACAACGCCGCCGGTCCCATCGGCGGGCTCGCCGGTGCCGGTGAGATCCTTGAAAACATCCCCTTCGCCTACAAGGAGGAGGAATCCGAAAAAGGCAGAAAGGCCGTCTACATCGCCAAGCTGCCCTCCGGCCTCATCGCCAAGAAAACCTTCTCCCTCATCGAGCCGGAGACCGACCCGAAGGATCCTTCCAAAAAGATCGTCAAGCCCGGCGCCCCCTACCTGCTGAACTACCAGCTCAACCTCGAGAACCGCGCGGCGAACGCCGTCAACCTCAACCAGTGGAGCATCTTCCTCGGCGAGGCCGCCCCGCTCTACCAATCCGAGACGCCCGACCAGACCGGCTTCTTCTGGCACACCGATGGTGACATGCACTTCAAGGCAGGCACCGGCTTCAAGGGCGGCATGCTGTGGGGTGCGGCTCAATCCATCATCAAGAGCGACAGCACCTCGCCCGTGGAATACGCCGGGGTGACCGACCAGTTCTTCACCACCGTCATCCGTCCCAAGGAACCCGCCGTCGCCAACGTCTGGGGCAAGCCCGGCGAGATCCGGCTCACCACCGACGCCAAGGCCCTCACCACCGTCCGCGGCGGCCTTCCGCTCCCCTCCGCCACCCTGGCACCCACCGAGCAGAAGACGCTCGACTACCTCATCTTCGTCGGACCCAAGCACAACCGCATGCTCCGCCAGATGGACAGCCACGCCGCATGGGGCACCGGCTGGGGCGACGTCATGCAATACGGCTGGTTCGGCATCGTCTCCCGCACGCTGAACTTCGTCCTCAACACCTTCCACGGCTGGATCGACGGCATCGCGAAAAACTGGTCATGGGGCCTCGCCGTCATCCTCCTCACCATCGCCGTCCGCATCGTCATCTGGCCGCTCCACGCCAAGTCCACCCACACCATGAAAAAGATGGCCAAGCTCCAGCCGGAGATGGCCAAGATCAAGGAGAAGTACCCGGATGATCCGAACAAGGTCAACACCGAGACCATGGGCCTCTACCGGAAATACGGCATCAACCCGCTCGGCGGCTGCCTCCCCATGTTCCTCCAGATCCCGATCTTCTTCGGCTTCTTCAAGATGCTGCAATACGCCGTGGAACTCCGCGGCCAGGGCTTCCTCTGGGTGCCGGACCTTTCCCAGCCGGACACGCTCCTGCACATCAGCTTCCTTGGAAACATCCCGCTCAACATCCTGCCGATCGTCATGGCGATCACCAGCTTCCTGCAGATCAAGATGACGCCCAAGACCGGGGACGCCACCCAGCAGAAGATCATGCTCTTCATGCCCTTCATGTTCTTCTTCTTCTGCTACAACTTCGCCTCCGCCCTCGCCCTCTACTGGACCACGCAGAACATCTTCTCCATCGGCCAGACATGGCTCATGAACAAGGTCCCCGAGCCCGAGCTCAAGGTCCGCACCAGCGGCGACAAGAAATCCTTCGTCCAGCGCATGGCCGAAAAACAAGCCGAGATGCAGAAAGCCCAGAAAGCCGGCGGAGGCGGCAACATGCGCGACGTCACCCCGGCCGACAGCAAGAAAAAGCCACGTCCGCCCCGCACCGGCGGCTGATCGCGCCCGGCGGATCCGCGGTGGATCGTGGCGGTGGTTTCCAACCGCCATGCCCGCTCCGCCGCCCGGACCACACGCGAACCTCTCACCACCCCGGCCCATGGGAAGCCCCACGCTTCCCATGGGTTTTTTTCGTCCACCCACCGGGAGCGCGGAATTCATTCCGCGCGAACCGCCGCAGTCCCCGGAATCAATCGAAACGCCCGGATCGCGGAGGCAGATGCGGAGAAATAGGAAGCACGGAAGCAAGCGGGACGCCATGCATCCGGGTCCGAGGCTCCAATGACTCCATGGCTCCATGGCTCCATGGCTCCATGACTCCATGACTCCATGACTCCATGACTCCATGACTCCATGACTCCATGACTCCATGACTCCATGACTCCATGACTCCATGACTCCATGACTCCAATGACTCCAATGGCTCCAATGGCTCCAATGGCTCCATGGCGCGCCATCGAACATCCCGAAATCTTCAGCACCAAAGGTGCGGAATGTGACAGCCCGGGGTGAGCGAAGCGCAACCCCGGGTCATGGACCGATCTATTTCCAAGTCCTGAAGGGACGACATCAAGGGCGGTGCGGCGCGCCAAGGATGCCGTCCCTACAGGACTCCATGTGCTTCATGGTCCATTCCCAGGGCGCTGCCCTGGGCTCTCTCATCGCGCACCTTTGGTGCTGAAGAGGGCGATCACGTATCGCCCCTCCATGCTTTTACGAGACGCTGGGTGCCGCCGATTCCCAAGACGAGGTTTTGCGGTGAGTGATGGAATTTGGAATTTGGAATTTGGAATTTGGTATTTGGTATTTGGTATTTGGTATTTGGTATGACCGCTTGGCGCCGCGAAATCTTCAGCACCAAAGGTGCGGAATGTGAAAGCCCATGGCAACGCCATGGGAAGAGATTCCGAAGCAACCGGAGTCCTGAAAGGACGACATCCCTGATGCGCCGGCACGCCTTGGATTTCGTCCTTATAGGACTTGGAAATACGATGTGCCATCCACCCGGGGTTGCGCTGCGCTTACCCTGGGCTGTCCCATTCCGCACCTTTGGTGCTGAAGATGACGCAGCCTCAGGCCATGCCCCCATGCCTCAGCGGGAAACGCCACCGCGCACGGGTTTTTCCTATCCTCCGCAATAGGTCCCATAGGTCCTATGGGACCCATGCTTGCAAAACCGAAAAACCCCGAACACCTCCCGCCCTCCGAAGATCTATCGTCCTCCCGTCTTCTCTTCCCCGATCATCGCTCACACTCATCTCTCATCGATCCCTCCCCCTACACCCAGTATTCATAAACCGCCGCGCCCGCGGCGAAGACGGAGCGGGATTTCCCTTCCAGCGCCTGGGACCGTTTTTCCTGGAAAAGCTCGGCGTCCTCCGTGGTGTCGAAGGTATAGCACAGCCCGGCGCAATCCTTCGTCACCGTGCATTCGCGGAAGCCTTTGGTATTTTCGTTGAGAGCCGTTGCGATTTCCGCAGCGAGAAGAAGAACTTCCATGATAGAGGGGGAGGAAACAGAAAACGGAGGGTTTGAATGGGGGGAATCCGGAAGAGGGTCGGGTTCCCTTCCTTCGCTGGACGCGGAAGGAGGTTGAGGTGTTTTTTCGGAATGGCAAAAAGAATCTTTCATAACATGTTGGTTTTTATAAATTGGCGCATTTTGCAATGCAACGGGCGGCCGGATTTGCCATGGCGGGCGGTTCATCGGTGGGGCGGCTTCCAACCAAGCATGCCGCTCGTCCGGATTCCCGCCTGCCATGGCATTTCACAAACCACATCAGGTGGCGTTTCGTCAGATGATGTCCCCGGGGGGAGCACCACGGGAACGACCACAATGAGCAGTGCACGACGTTGCTTCCATGTGGGGTTTCCGGGGTGGGTTTCCCTCGGGCGGCGGATCCCCGCCCTCGGGAAAGGTCTGCCGCTTTCGGCGGCGGTGGATCAACGGCGGCGGCGCAGGCAGGTCAGCGCGCCGAGGACTGAGAGGAGTGCGGCACCCGGCTCCGGGATCATCGTCACGTTCGTGCCGTTCACGCTGGCGATCACCTTTCCGGGATATGGCTTGCCGACCTCCTGCGGGTAGCTTCCCCAGGGCAGCACACGGTCCGTGTGGTTGTCGTTCTCGAAGCCGCTCGTGCCGAGGTTGGAGAAGACGATCTTGTTCCAGGTCGTCCCGCCGGCACCGAAGAAATTGATGAAGGCGTATGACTCCGCCGCGTTCTGGTTGAGATACTTCGTCACCGGGCTGCCCTTGTATTCCGGCGAGCCGGCCAGGGCGTTCAGCAGCGTGGAGGTGGTGAACTGCGCCGTCAGGGTGCTGCCGTTGTAGAAGGACAACACGTTGTTCGCGTCACCGGCGGACCACCAGAAGCCGAAGTAGGCGTGCGGTTCGTTGAAGGTGAGGGTGGTGGTGGGCACCCAGCGCGCGCCGATGGCGGAGTAGTTGGATCCGTTCGGATTCCCCGCGCCACCGTACTGGTCCGCGCCCTTGATCCAGAGCTGGTCGTAGGTGCCGATCGTGTTCCCGCCGGAGGTCCAGGCGACGTTGCTGCGTTTTCCCGCCGCGAGGCCGTTGAAGTCGAAGACCGTCGTGTTCGAGAGCTTCGAGTTGAAATCGTTCGAATCCTCCGCGTAGGAGACGACGAGCGCGCCGTGGGAAGCGGCGGAGAGGAATCCGGAGAGGGTGAGCAGGATAAGGAGTTTCATGGCGTTTGTCAGGGGCAGGTGGCGGTTGATTCGCACCACGACTCCTTTTTAGCAGGCCGGATGAAGCCCCACACTTACGCCTTCGGGGCAAGGGCACCTACCTGATCAGGGCAAGGGCACCTACTCCATCGGGTACACCCCTCCCCCATGATCACGGGATGAAAACGGCCCCGGAGGAGGGGAAAAGACGTGTTTTCACCGGGAAAAACAGGCATCCAAGCCATTCCAGGAACCGTTCCAACAAGATCACATCTCCTCCATGGTGAAAGGCTTACATCCACAAAAAACCGTCAAATCTGACAACCCCGCGACCTGCGGGTGACGGCACCGCCATCCGCTTTTTCCATGTCATGGATCGGAATCGTCACCACCCATCCTTAGCTTTTCCGCGACTCTTCCGTATCTTGTCGGCCAGTATCCGGTCATCAGTCTGGAATGATCCTTGCCGGTGTCTGACAGCATTCTCCGATCCACCCCCGCTTTCCGCCCAGGCACCCTTGAAGTTCCGGTTCCCACCGTTCTCCGACTGCCGCCGATCCAGATCTAACAAATATTGAAATGAAACGTTTGTCGCTTGCACTCCTCCTCGCCCTTTCGCTCCCCATCGGTGCCTCCGCGGCAGACATGGACTCCGTGGTGAAGGAAATCATGTCGGACCCGGCGGTCCGCGGAATCGCTCCCGCCAGCCGTCCCGCCTACATGGCGAAACAGATCCGCAAGGCCTATCAGGGAGATGACGCACGGATCGTCCGCGAGGCGCTCTCCTACACGGCGGATGGAGATTACGATGCCGACCAGATGCTCCAGATGTTCTGGAACGAGCTGGACATCGGCCGGAAGTCGAGACCGCTGCTGATCGGCGGGCTCGTCGCCCCGGAAACCCCTTCCGCCCGGGACCGGGCCTGGCACCTGCTCGAACTGGGTGACCGCAAACCGAAAGCCGATGAACCGGGAAGTTTCACCACGGATCTTTCCGGCCACTCCGGCTGGATCACCGATGTGGAAAGCATGCCGCAGGAATACCTGCTTTACCTTTTCAAGCAGGACGGGACGCGGACATGGGAGCTGCTCGGTGGAAACAGTGCCGATGTTCCGGCGCTTGGAAAACTCGCGGGGATCATCAGCGCCAGCAGTTCCAGCCTGGAGAAAGGCAAGGTGTGGCGCGATGAAATCAAGCCGGCGCTGCGGAATGGAGAGGCCGTCACCAACTCCAGGGACGCCGCCTACCTCGCGTGGTTCCTCGGCATGATCTACGGCTCGGATGAAAAGGCGCGGAAAAACAATCCGGAGATCGCCGCGGTGATCGACCGCACGATCCCCGGACTCGGCGGAGCGCTGATGAAGGGCGTCATGGGCGGAGTCGATGACGTGAGAAAGACCCCGCCCGCCGTGGCGACGGCATGGATGGCCCGCGTGAACGCGAAGTAAACGAAGGGCGGATCCCAGGACACCTCGTTCCGCCCCACCGCGGGCAAACGCGGAGCAACGGCTGGAAAAGAACCCGCTTCCATGAGGGAGCGGGTCACGGAAAACCGCACCCAGCCCCCTCACGGAGTGCGGCGGGAAGCTCCGGCTTCATGCGGCAACAGCCGATCTAACAGATTCTAACAGAATTAGTCGAACCTGCCGGAGCCCTGCTGCAAATTTACAGCATGTCATGTCCAACATGGCACCGTCATCGGTTTGATCGGGACCGGACATATGGGTTCAGTGATCCCCTCCTCATGAAAAACAAGATCGCCCTCGTCCTCCCCGCCCTCGCACTTCTCACCGCCACCCGGTCCCACGCCACGACCGTCGCCCTGACGCCGGGCACCTACACGGAGAACTTCAACTCCATCGTGGTGGCAAGCATGGAACCCGCCACCGGCTGGGGCCTGTACATGAGCCCCACCGCCACCGAGATGGGCTCCCTCACCCCCTTGGGCCGCAAGCGCACCTGGGACAACGGGAACGGCCAGTTCAAGGATGTCTCCTCCGCGAACATCCCCGCCAACAGCGACGCCAACGCCCAGAATGCCAACACGGATCGCGCCCTCGCCATGCGGCAGGTCTCGAACGGCGGCTTCGATCCGGGAATGGCCTTCGCCTTCAACTTCTCCTCCACCTCCCTGATGGTGACCAACTTTTCCATCCAGATGCTCATGCTCGAGGAGCAGTCGAGGTCCACGGATCTCGTCATCCAGTATGCCCTCGGCAGCTCCCCCGCCTCGTTCACCACCCTTGGCACCTGGTCGGACCCCGGCGTGTTCGGAATCACCCCCCTCACCTTCGACCGCTCTGATTTCGGCAGCCAGCTCGACGGCCAGTCTCAGGTCTGGCTGCGCATCGCCGCCCTCACCCCCTCCACCGGAACCGGCAGCGGCTACGACATGATCGCCATCGACAACTTTTCGCTGAACACCGCCGCGGTGCCGGAACCATCCGCCGCGCTGCTCGGCGCCCTCGGAGTCCTCGGCCTGCTCCGCCGCCGCCGCTGAACCGCCGCCGCATCCTTTCCCTTCACTTGAAAAACATGTTTCCCATGATCAAATCCCGCCCCTTGCCCGTCCTCCTTCTGATCCTGCTCCCCGCCGCGGCAGGCGCGGAGACGCTCGTCCAGTACGACTCCGTCAATGAAGACTACCAGCTCCGTCTCCAGGCCTCCGACTGGGCCGACGGGATCAACACGCCGAGCCTCTTCCAGTTCAGCCCGTCCGTGACCCGGCTCGGTGGCAAGACCGTTCTCTCCAGCGTCGGATGGGATACCACCATCAATCCGGCCAAATACATGGGATTCACACTCTCCGCAAAACCGGGATACCGTCTGTGCGTCGACGTGTTGAGAAACTTCACCACCGGCGGCGGCAGGCAGACCGCCAACGCGATGAGTTCGTTCGTCTGGGCCTACCGGATCGATGACAACAACGACGGCGTCTTCGAGAAGGACTGGACCTTTGGAAAGACCTACCTTCCTTCCGACGGTGAGGAGTTTTTCAAGGAAGGCGGCACCGCGATGAAAAACTGGTACCTCCCGAACAACGTCTCTACCAAGGGGACCATCCAGTTCGGGGTTTTCGGCACGACGGCGAATGCCGGGGGAACGCTGCACGCGTTCTCAGGCACCCTGAGGCTCGAAGGTGCCTCCGTCCCCATCGGGACGCTGGGAGCGATGCGCTTCGAGGGCAGCCACGACATTGCTGTTTCCGAGGCCTCCGCGGTGGCCTGGAGCCGGGATACCGACACCCTCTTCTCGATCGGAGACGAGGGCTTGGAAATGACGGAGCTCAGCAAGACCGGCGTAAAGCTCGGTTTCATGCCGTTCGAGCAGTCCGGAAAACGGGAAACCCGCGCCCTGGATGATCCGGAAGGCCTCTGCTGGCTCGGCGGAAACCGGTTCGTCATCGCCGACGAGCGCAGGAACCTCGCGGTGGTGGTCAACTACGACCCCGCCACCAAGCCGGACCTCGCCCAGGTCACGCCCACCAGCTATCCCTTCGGCCCCTACGACAGCAACACCGGCCTGGAAGGCGTCACTTATGACCCGATCAACGACTCGCTGTGGGGTGTCCGCGAAAGCGGCCCGGTGGAAATCTACGAGATGCCCGGCTTCACCCCGGTGAGCCAGGGCGGCCCCGTGGCGGTGAACCAACCGCTGGAAACCCGGAGAATCGCCCGCAGTGGCGTGGACCAGCTTTCCGATATCTATGCGATGGCGCTGAGCCGCCGCTTTCCGGAGGGAAATCCCCGCCACTCGAACTTCCTGATGCTGGCGAGGGGACGGCAACGGGTGATCGAAGTCGACCGCCAGGGCCGGGTCGTCGGCTCGCTGGACCTCCGCTTCCTGGGAAGGCTCACGACCGAAGGCATGACCATGGACGACGCCGGCAATCTCTACCTCGTCTCCGAACAGGTCCCCGGCTCGTTCAATGCCCAGCTCCACGTGTTCTCGCCCGCGGCGGCCGAACCCGTATGGCCGGCGACGCAGGTCCGGAACTATGGGTTCTTGAAGGACGCGCTGGTGAAGGCCGGAGCGGTTCCCGAACTCGCCTTCCAAAACGCGGACCTCAATACGGCGCTCGACGCGGTCGCGGCGGACGGCAAGGCCGACGTGCTGGCACATCCCGGCCTCTACGATCTCTACACCGAGGACAGCATCCAGGACCTCCGTGGAACCGGCGTGCTGCTCAAGGTGGGGGAAGACGGAGTGAACCTCAGGCTCCCCATCCAGCGTTCCACCACCCTCGGAGAAGGGTCCTGGGAAGACGCGGGAGAAATGGAAACCACCCTGCCAAAACAAGGCGACAAGGCATTCTATCGCCTGACCCTTCCGCAATAAGCCACCGATCCCCGACCCAAACGGATCATCTTCAAAAGCCCGCAACGCGAGTTGCGGGCTTTTATTATATATTTATATATTATAGCGAATCGCGGGCTTTTATTATATATTCCACGCAAAAGATCGTGTCCGGCCCTTGCGGTGTCCGGAGTTCGCGCTTTAGCGGACCGCTCCAGCGTGCTCTTCCGAATTGTAATCCGGACTTCGTGAAAGAGCGGAGGTCTGTGAACATGCTGTGGCTAGTGAAAGAGCTGGAATCTCGTGAAAGAACTCGAGTCTCGTGAAAGAGCAAGCTGAAGCTTGAACTCCGGACGGTGTTCCGGCGGATCATCGGTGCACCGTTTCATCAACGATTTTTGGCAGTCGGCATAACAGGCCGGACATGGAGGGGCGATACGTAATCGCCTTCTTCAGCACCAAGGGTGCGGAATGCGACAGCCCAGGGTAAGCGCAGCGCAACCCTGGGTGGATGGCACAGCGGATTTCCAAGTCCTGTAAGGACGAAATCCAGGGCGCGCCGACGCACCAGGGATCCCGTCCTTTCAGGACTCCGGTTGCTTCGGGATCCTCTTCCCATGGCGTTGCCATGGGCTTTCACATTCCGCACCTTTGGTGCTGAAGATGGAGCGCGGTCAGGCGGTCAGGCGGTCAGGCGGTCATACCCGGTCATACCCGGTCATACCCGGTCATACCCGGTCATACCCGGTCATACCCGGTCATACCGCATATCTCCAAATACCACCACTCACCCCAAAACCTCGTCCTGGGAATCGGCGGCGGTTTCCAAACGGCGCAGGAAGAGGGCCCTGCTTTCGTCCCGCCCGTGGAAGGCGATGCTGAATCCCTGTGGGTAAACGTGGGGTGGATAACAAGGTGAATTCACGAGGACAACGGCCGACTGCCGGTCATCCGCCAACAGCATGATGACGACGTGGCCACCTTCCTCGGCGGGTTCGCGATGAACAAGCCCGAGAACCCAGGGCAAATGGCGCGGCCCCGATGTCACCGGCGTGACCGACCGCAATTCCCACCATGCTCCGTCATGACAAAGAAGTTGCACGAGATGGCTGGGAGTCGCTTCCAGATGGGCTCCCAGCGCCTCGTATAACACGTGGCTGGCGGGCCGCGTCTGTCCCGCCCATGCCGGCCGGGTGACGGAAAGCCCGTCAAGCTGGGCCGTCAGATAACCACTATCCCGATCGAGTGCGTATAATATCGAAACATCCCCCAGTTGGCTGAGATCGTAGCCCTCATCCGCGATGACCACCGACCCGACCCAATTCCGGATCGACGCCGCCTCAGGAGTCTCATCCGGGGGATTCCGCATGGGATTCGGAGACAACCGGATCAATGCTTGCCCTTTTGGTCCGCGTCACCGTGGCCGGCGTCTTCGGCCTGTTTGCCATGTGCGGCGGCGTCACCATGGGCGGCATCACCGTGCGTTGCTTCGCCGTGAGCGGCCTCGCCATGCGCTGCTTCTCCGTGCGCGTCCCCATGGGCCGCCTCGCCGTGGCCGTGGCCACCGGAGCCGTGGTGTTGATGAAGCTGCTTGGTGCCGTCCGGACCCTCGAAATCATGGCGTTCGCAGGAAACGGCAAAAACGGAAGCGGTCACGAGTAGCATGGAAAGAGATTTCATCGCGCCGCTTCAATAGCCACTCGCCGCCGAAACGCAACCCTCAAGCGGTCGGAAATTCACGCCCGCCGCAGCCAGTCCGCCACCGCGCGGGCCGCGCGTTCGTGCGCGCCCCTGCCACCCAGCGCGGCGGAGGTCTCCGCGAGGCGGGCCTGGAGGGTGGTCCGCCGCTCCGGGGATTCCAGGAACGCCTGCAACGACCGCGAGACCGCCACGGGCTCGGCCTTTCCCTGGATGAGCTCCTCGATGACGCCCTTCCCGGCCAGGATGTTCACCAGTCCGATGAACTCGATCTTCACCAGCAGCCTTGCCAGGACATACGTCAGCGGCGCGGTCCGGTAGACCAGCACATACGGCAGCCCGTAGTAACCGGCCTCCAGCGTGGCCGTCCCGCTGGCGATGACCGCGCAGCACGCCCGCTGCATCAGCGAGTGGCTCCCCCCCGAGGTCACGCGGATCAGGTCCGCCGCCCCGGCCTCCGCCATCTGGCCGCGGATCTGCTCCGCCAGCTTCGCGGTCGCCGCGGGCACTTCGAATTCCAGCGCGGGATTCCACGATTTCAGCCGTTTCGCGGACTCGATCATCATCGGGAACAACCGCGCGATCTCCCGCTCCCGGCTGCCCGGGAAAAGTCCCACCAGCCGCCCGTCCCGCGCCACGCCCGGCAGGCGTTTTTCCTCCAGCTCGTCCACCAGCGGATTTCCGACGAAGGACGCTTTCAGTCCGGCTTTTTCAAAGATCGGCGGTTCGAAAGGGAAAAGGCACAGCACCTCGTCCAGCAGCCGCGCCATCACCGGGATGCGGCGTTTGTTCCACGCCCACACCTTCGGGCTGATGTAGTAGACGATCCGCGTGGCCGGGCACTCGCGCCTCACCGCCTCCGCGAAACGCAGGTTGAATCCCGGGTAGTCGATGAGCAGCAGCACGTTGGGTTGGAATTTTTTCAAATCCGCCAGCATCTCCGCGAAGCGTTCCTTGAACCAGCCGTAGCGTTTCAACACCTCCCAGACGCCCATCACCGCCGCGTCCTCCACCCAGTCCCGCAATCCGCCGCCCGCGACCTCCGCCATTTCCGGCCCGCCGGCACCGTGGATCTCCACGCCCGGCACCATCTCCCGCAGCGACCGCAGCAGGCCCGCGCCATGGGCATCCCCGCTCAATTCCCCCGCGACCACGTAAACCCGTTCTGCCATGCGGCGCGAGGCTCCCGCCCCGGCGGTGAAAAATCCAGCCAATTCCCCGCAACCCGCCCGCAGGCAAGGAAATCCGCCAACTTGCAGACTTCCGCATTGATTTCGACGCCGCTGCCGCTTTGATCGGGGTCCCGCAGCCCTGCAAATTTTCAACCATGTCCGCTGACCCCAAAGAAACCGCCGTCCCGCTTGCCGAAATTTCCCAAGGGCCGAATGCCTTCGAAGCGTTTCTCGACAGGAATCAGAAGGGCCTCGTCGCCTTCGCCGCAGCCCTCGCCCTCGGTGCCGCCGGGGTGGTCGTCTACCGCGGCATCGCCCAAGGCACGCGGGAAGCCGCGGGTGCCGCCCTCGTCAAGGCGGAGAGCTCCGCCGCCTATCAGGCGGTGGCGGACGGCCATGCGGACACCTCCGCCGCCGGCAGCGCCCTCGTCCTCCTCGCGAACCAGCAATGGATCGTGAACGAGAAGGACAACTCCGTCGCCACCCTCCAGAAATTCATTTCCACCTACCCGGAGCATCCCGCCATCTACTCCGCCAAGGCGAACCTCGGCTCCAAGCTGATGGCCTTGGGCAAAACCGGGGATGCCACCAAGATTCTTGAAGAACTCGTCTCCACCCCGGAGGCCAAGTACATCGCCCCCTTCGCCCTCGTCTCCCTCGGAGACATCGCGAAAACCGGCGGAGACCTCGCCAAGGCCGAGGAATCCTACAAGAAGGTGCAGTCCGACTACCCGGACAGCCCCTTCTCCCAGACCGCCAGCCAGCGCCTCCTCGTCCTCAAGGCCAAGTCCCCCTTGGAAATCGAGCCGCCTCCGGCTCCCCCCGCCCCTCCCGCACCCGGTGGTGCCGGAGCGCCCCCTTCCCTGACTCCCGCACCGACCTCCGTCGTGCCGAGCCTGGAAGTCCCCGTGGAACCCCCGGTCCAGGCGCCGGTGGAAGAACCCGCCGCCCCGAAGCCGTAAGACAGCAATCGATTTGACATCCCACTAACTCCAACCACTCTTTACCACCGTGTTTAAAAAAGTAATCGGCCACGACAACAGCGAAGCCCAGCGCTCCGCCCCACCCCTTCCGGAAACCAGCCACCCGGCCCCCGTCTCCGCACCCGCGCCCGCCCCGTCCTACGGCGCGCCGCAGCAGCCCGCCGCCTCCGCAGCGGCCCGCCCCGCCACCGCAGGCACCACCCGCAACGTCCTTTCCACCGACGTGGAGATCAAAGGCACCGTGAAATTCACCAACGATCTCGTCGTGGACGGCAAGATCGAGGGTGAGATCCAGTCGGACGGAAACCTCACCGTCGGCGAGAACGCCCGCATCAAGGCCGAGATCAAGACCGCCACCGTCATCGTCTACGGCAAGGTCCATGGCAACCTCACCGCCACCGACCGCATCGAACTCAAGGCCAGCGCCGAAGTCGTCGGCGACATCAAGGCCAAGACCCTCTCCATCGAGGCAGGTGCCATCTTCGTCGGAAAATCCACCGTTGGCACCCCTGCCAACCTCCCGGCGGCCGCTCCCGCAAAGGCGGCCACTCCGGAAGCTCCGAAACAAGGTGATCTCACCGGTACTGGTGTTTGATCCGCCGCAGGCTCTTCCCCCAAACCTCCGCCCGCTCCCGCCATGGCCGATGAGCCGCTGCGCCATCGCATCGAGGTGACCTGCCCGGAATGCGGGCAGTCCCAGATCGAGCCCGCGCTCGTGGTCTCCACACAGTGCCGGGCCTGCCGCGCGAACTTCCAGGTCCGCGAAGGCAAGGGTGTGGTCAGGAACCGCCCCATCACCCGCCTCGCCAAACCACGGCGGGACTCCGACCCCGAGCCGGAAATCCCGCCCGCCCGCAAGGCATCCCCCTTCGTCCTCCGCAGCCCGCAGCCGCCCGCCCGCTCGCTCCTCAAGCGGCTCTTCAGCCCCACCAAACCGCCGCGGGCCGTCACCTGCTTCGGCTGTGGCAACCACTACACCGCCAGCGCCGAGGCCCAGTCCAGCCAGTGCCCCAAGTGCAGCGGCTACGTCAGCCTCCAGGACTACGAGATCACCGAACCGTGGAACCGCCGCATCCAGACCGGGGGCGACGTGACCATCACCAAGACCGGCGCCGTATCCGGCGTCACCCTCCGCTGCCACAACCTCCTCGTCCTCGGCGAGCTCGCCGGCTCCGTGGAATGCACCGGAGACCTCACCATCCGCAGCCATGGCAAGATCATCGGCCGCGTGCACTGCCGGAACCTCCGCGTCGAAAAAGGCGCGCGTGTCGAATTCCTCCACCCCGTCACCGCCGTCACCGCCTACATCGACGGCCACGTCCGCGGCCAGATCTCCTGCACCGGCTCCGTCACCCTCCAGAAACGCGCCCACCTCCAGGGCCTCGTCCGCACCAGCTCCCTCATCGTCAAACCGGGAGCCAAGCACACCGGGTCCATCGAAATGGTCACCTCCAATATTTAAGCTCTGAATTTTAAGCATTAAATTCTAAACGAAGAGATCGGCAAACAAGCGTCGATTTCCTCTTCTGTTTTGGAATTTCATGCTTAAGATTTAAAATTTTCCCCAACATGCTCGCCGCACTCGATCTCAAGGAAGAAATCCTGGCCCTCAAGAAAGCCCGGAACGCCGTCATCCTCGCCCACAACTACCAGACCGGTGACATCCAGGACGTCGCCGACTACGTGGGCGACTCGCTCGGCCTCGCCTACCACGCCAAGGCCACCGACGCCGACGTCATCGTCTTCTGCGGCGTCCACTTCATGGCGGAGACCGCGAAAATCGTGAACCCCGGGAAAATCGTCGTCCTCCCGGACGCCGACGCCGGTTGCTCGCTTGAGCAATCCTGCCCCGCCCCCCAGCTCGAGGCCTTCCTCAAGGCGAACGCGGAAAAGAACTACTACGTCATCGCCTACATCAACTGCTCCGGCGGCGTGAAAGCCCTCTGCGACGTCATCTGCACCTCCGGAAACGCGGTGAAGATCGTCAACCAGGCCCCCGCCGACCGCCCCATCCTCTTCGTCCCGGACGAAAACCTCGGCGCATGGGTCATCGAGCAGACCGGCCGCAAGATGGACCTTTGGAAAGGCAACTGCTACGTCCACGTCGAGTTCACCCGCGACTCCATCAACCGCATCAAGGCCGAGTTCCCCGACGCTCTCGTCGTCGCCCACCCCGAGTGCCCGCAGGCCGTCCGCCTCCTCGCCGACGAAGTGTGCTCCACCGAGAAAATGATCACCTTCTGCAAGAACGCCCCGGTAAAGGACATCATCGTCGTCACCGAGAGCGGCATGCTCCACCGCCTCCGCAAGGAGTGCCCGGACAAGAACCTCATCCCCGGCCCCACCGACCGCTGCGCCTGCGCCGATTGCCGCTACATGAAGATGAACACCATGCAGAAACTCCGCGACTGCCTGGACACCCTCCAGCCCCGCGTCGAAATGGAGGAATCCCTCCGCGCCCGCGCCGAGGTCCCGCTGCTGAGAATGCTCGAACAGTCCAAGTAACCGCGCCGGGATCCCGCTGCCGAGAATGCTCAGCAGTCCAAGTAACCGCGCCGAAGCTCCGCTGCCGAGAATGCTCAAGCAGTCCAAGTAACTGCGCCGGGATCCCGCTACCGAGAATGCTGGAGCGGTCGAAATAACCGCGCCGGGAGATCCGGTCCCGCGCCGCGGCATCTTCAGCACCAAGCATCTTCAGCACCAAAGGTGCGCAATGAGAGAGCCCAGGGCAGCGCCCTGGGAATTGGACCACGCAGCACATGGAGTCCTGCAGGGACGGCATCCCTGGCACGCCGCACCACCCTTGATTTCGTCCCTTCAGGACTTGAGAAATGAGGCGGTCCATGACCCGGGGTTGCGCTTCGCTCACCCCGGGCTGTCACATTCCGCACCTTTGGTGCTCAAGAGTTCCACATCTTCCTTATCTCCTCACCTCGAAACCGATCCCAACAAATCGGAGGATGAGCCTCCGCACCTCCGCACCTCCGCACCTCCGCACCTCCGCACCTCCGCACCTCCGCACCTCCGCACCTCCGCATCTCCGCACCATGACTAGTCACCGCCTCATCATGTCCTCTCCCGGCATCTTCAGCACCAAAGGTGCGCGATGAGAGAGCCCAGGGCAACGCCCTGGGAATGGACCACGCAGCACATGGAGTCCTGAAAGGACGGCATCCCTGGCGCACCGCAGAACCCTTGATTTCGTCCCTTCAGGACTTGGGAAATGAGCGGTCCATGACCCGGGGTTGCGCTTCGCTCACCCCGGGCTGTCACATTCCGCACCTTTGGTGCTCAAGAGTTCCACATCTTCCTCTTCCGCATCTTCCTCTTCTCTTACAATCAACTCTCAACCCTCAACCCTCAACCCTCAACCCTCAACCCTCAACCCTCAACCCTCAACCCTCAACCCTCAACCCTCAACCCTCAACCCTCAACTTCTTCCCCGCTTCCTCCGCATTTCAATTTCTCTCCCGTCTTCTTTTCCTCGATCATCGCTCACACTCATCTCTCATCGATCCTCCCCTCTTCCTTTCCCCGATCACCGCTCACACTCATCTTTCATCGATCACTCCCCGCCCTTGCAGGATCGCCCGACTCTGTGTTTCCCTTCCTCCCGGCCCGACGGATGCCGGATCCAGAATCTCAGATTTCAAATTTTTCCCATGTTCTACCTCACCACCGCCATCGACTACACCAACGGTTCGCCCCACATCGGCCATGCCTATGAAAAGGTCCTCACCGACGTGATCGCCCGCTACCGCCGCCTGCGCGGGGACGAGGTCTATTTCCTCACCGGCGTGGACCAGCACGGCCAGAAAGTCCAGCAGACGGCGGAAAAAGAGGGTGTCTCCCCAGAGGAATTCGTCAAACGCGTCACCGGCAATTTCTCCTCCCTGTGGAAAAAGCTCGATGTGAACTACGACGGCTGGGCGGAAACCACCGACGACCGCCACAAGGCATGCGTCCGCGCCATCCTCACCGAGCTCAAGAACCAGGGCCAGCTCTACAAGAAATCCCACTCCGGGTTCTACTCGGTGCGCCAGGAACAATTCCTCCAGGAACGCGACCGGGACGAGAACGGCAACTTCGGCCCCGAGTGGGGTGAGATCGTCAACTACGAAGAGGAAAACTGGTATTTCAAACTCAGCGACCACACCGACTGGCTGAAGAATTTCCTCGAAACCACCGACGGGATCATCGTCCCCGGCTTCCGGAAATCCGAACTGCTCAACGCGCTTGAGAAAAACTCCGGCATCGACCTGTGCATCTCCCGCCCCAAGGAGCGCCTGCGCTGGGGCATCGAGTTCCCCTTCGATGAAAACTTCGTCACCTACGTCTGGTTCGACGCGCTCATCAACTACATCTCCTTCGCCGGCTACAAGGCGGAGGCGGGTGCGGACCTGCCGGATTTTGCGAAACTCTGGCCCGCCGACAGCCGCCCGGTGCACGTCATCGGCAAGGACATCCTCATCCCCGCGCACGGCGTCTACTGGTTCTGCATGCTGCACGCCATGGGCTTCACCGACGCACAGATGCCGAAGCTCCTCGTCCACGGATTCTGGAACGGCCTCGGCGGCGACAAGATGTCGAAATCGCTCGGCAACATCGTCGACCCGGACGAACTCTCGGAAAAATTCGGCGTGGAGGCGATCCGCTACTACCTCGTCCGCGACATCGTGACCGGCCGGGACTCGAACTTCGATGTCGAGCGGCTCGTGATGCTCTACAACACGGAACTCGCCAACGAGTTCGGAAACCTCTGCAACCGTGCCCTGAACATGAGCCAGCGCTTCACCGGCGGCGTGCTCCAGAACACCGGGGAACTCACGGAGGACGACCTCGCGGTGCAAAAGTCGCTCACCGAATCCATCGCCGCGTATCAGGCGGCCATGGACGAGTTCGACATTTCCAAGGGACTCGAAGCCCTCAACCGCCACGTCGTCCACTGCAACCAGTACGCCGAGCGCACCAAGCCGTGGGAGCTGAACAAGAACCCGGAAAACAAGGAGCGCGTCGCCACCATCCTCTACCACTTCGCGGAGAGCGTCGCGCAGATCGCCGTGCTCATCTCCCCGATCCTGCCCGGGGTCACCGCCAAGCTCGCGGAACAGCTCGAGCTCCCGAGCCTGACGACACTCACCCTCGCCGATCTCCACTGGGGCCTGCTTCCCGGCGGCCACACCATCGGCAAGCCGAAGCCCGCGTTTCCGAGGATCGTCCTGGAAGAAGCGAAATAAGACGACATTCCGCAAAATACCGTGGCCGCCGGGCGGACGGATCGTGGCAGCGGTGCAACCCTCGGGTGCCACCGCCAGGTTATACCGCCAGGTTCGACCGCCAAGCCACCTTCCTTCTCCCCTGGCGGCCCTTTTGTTTCACGACACTCCGCGCATCGCCGCATCCCGACCGCAAAAAGACCCGATCCCCCGTCCAAAAAACGGCCATTTTTTTCGCCAATCCGGGTTGTGGAGACGTCCCCATGCGGCTAATATGCGGATGGATTTGATCAACCGCTTTGAGATTGATCAAAACACCGACAGAAAAATCGCTGTTTCAGGCCATTCAAATCGATGATGGCCGGAAATGGGACCACTTGTCCGCTTGTGAGGCTTCAAATCCCTTTCTAACGGATTATCTTGCGCTAATTTGATCTCGTTCTGCGACACTTCGGTGTCAAAGAGCTCACGCCGCAAAAGCTGGTCTATCCAGTTCGTTTCGATCTCCGGGGGGAAGTCTGACGAATATGATCAACCGAGTGGCGCTGAAAAATGCGCGTTGATATCCGGGGGGATATTCAACGTGCTTTTTTTTTGCCCGGATGGCGGCGTTGCAGAGACGGCTCATCGGGTGGCAATCGGGATTGAACCACAGATAGGCGCGGATGATGCCATGGATGATCGACTACGGAATCCATGCCACCGATCGCGCGATCTTCCGTCCCGGAGGGACATCGGAAATTAGCCGGTCGGCGCAAGCCACCGGAATGCGTCCCCCCACCTATTGGAGCCTCGCCCCTGCCGGGGCGGCAACATTCTTTGATCCGGATCCGGCGGCTTGGGCCAACCGGCTAATTTCCGGTGCCCCTACCGGGGCGGAAGAGTGTCGTCCTCGTCGTCCTCGTCGTCCTCGTCGTCCTCGTCGTCCTCGTCGTCCTCGTCGTCAGCGTCGTCCTCGTCGTCCTCGTCGTCCTCGTCGTCCTCGTCGTCCTCGTCGTCCTCGTCGTCCTCGTCGTCCTCGTCGTCCTCGTCGTCCTCGTCGTCCTCGTCGTCAGCGTCGTCAGCGTCGTCAGCGTCGTCAGCGTCGTCAGCGTCGTCAGCGTCGTCAGCGTCGTCAACGTCGTCAACGTCGTCAACGTCGTCAGCCTCAGCCTCAGCCTCAGCCTCAGCGTCAGCGTCAGCGTCAGTGTCGGTGTCGTCGGTGTTCGATTCCGATTCCAATCCGGTCACGCCTCCGTCGTTTTCATTTTCCGGCCGGGGGGATTCGTCGGGGACGGGGGATCCGGAGGTTTCGTCACTGGCAGCGGTTTCGGTTTCGGGGGAGCGGCCGTTGTTTTCCAAGAGGACGAAGACTTCGTTCTGCACGGCTTCGATCTGGCTCAGCGGGATGTTCGGGTCCTTCACGATGAAGACCTCGCCGGTCTTGCGGTGTTCATAGACGCGGAGGATGCCGGTGGGGGTGCGCTGGCTGTCGGTCTCGCGCAGGAGTTTCTGGCGTTCGAGCATGACGGCGAGGACGAAGCGGGCGTTCTCGGTGTGGTCCTCGTCCTCCTCCACGAGGCGTTGCAGGATTTCCTCGGCGCTGAGTTTTTCCACCGGGCTTGCGGTTTCATTTCCCCGGGGGGCGGTGTATTTGGTGCGCCAGAAGGAGAACGGGGCGTCGCCGGATTCCTGCTGGGTCTTCCAGCCTTCGGCGCAGTAGTCGCGGCGGACGTAGCCGCTGGATTCGGGGTCGGGGAAAAGCGCGGTTACGATGGTTTCGCCATCGACGAAGGGGCGTTGGGAGGCGGCGCACTCGCGCCCGCGGGAACGGACATGCCAGGATTCAGCGATAGCCATTTGAAAGGGAAGGGTTAGTCATTGCCGGGGAAAAGCCGGCGCAGGATGAGGTAGATCGGCTTGCCGGAGATACGGCGGCGGAAAAGGTAGAGCCCCAGCAGGGCGAAGGCGGCGTTCGGCAGCCAGGCGGCCACTCCGGGCCGCATGGTGCCTGCCTCGCCGATGGCGAGGGAGATGTTGCTGAAGAGCAGCATCAGGGCGGAGAGCACGACGGCGAGGAAGATGCCGCCGCCCGGGCCGCGGCGCGAGAAATGGATGGCGAGCGGGGTGGCGAGCAGGACGGTGACCATGCAGGCGAAGGGCAGCGCCCAGCGGTAGTGCCACTGGGTGATGTAGGGGGCGGGCTCCGCGAACTGGCCGAGCCGGTCGTTTTCCTTCAGCCAGCTGCTGAGATCCGGGATGCCGAGGTAGGCGGCGCTGAGTCCGGGTTTGACGAGCTGCCACGGGGTTTCCGTCCAGTTTTTGATGACGAGCGGGCCTTCCAGCGTCTCGAAAATCGGCGGCATGTCCGGCTTGTATTTCGCGATGACGGCGTCCTGGAAGGTCCAGTGGTGGGTCGTCTTGTCCCATGAGGCGCTCTTGGCGGTGATGCGGCTTTCCAGGGTCTTGTCCGGGCGGGTGGTGGTGATCTCCACCTCTTTCAGGGGCGCGCCCTTGTGGTAGTCCTGCGGGAAGATGCCGATTTCCCACAGACGGTGCTGGGACGGATTCTGGTAGAGCACCTGCCGGGCCTTGACGATCTGCTTTTCGGGCACCACCGGAGCGGCCGGTGAATCCGCTGCGGCGGGTGAATCCGCTGTGGCAGGTGCGTCCGCTGCGGCGGGTGGCGTGGCCTGAGCCGTCTTGTCCCTGCTCTTGGATTTGGTGGGAAGCCTGTCGTTGGCGGCATCCAGGATGGCATCCATCTTGCCCTCCGCGTTCGGCGCCCAGTGGTAGTTGAGGCCCAGGCTGAGCAGGCTGAAAAACAGGCCGGCGATGATGAGCGGCAGGGTGAGGCGGATGATGCTGCGGCCCGCCTGGATCATGGCGATGACCTCGCGGGTGCCGGAGAGTTTTCCGAGGGAATACAGCAGGGCGAGCAGCAGGCTGTAGGGCAGGAGCAGCAGCAGGACGGCGGGCGAGCGGGTGCCGTAGAAGACGAGAATGGTCTGGAAAACGTGGCTGGATTTCCGGAAGTCCCCGATCTTGTCACCCAGGTCCATCAGGAGCCAGATGGTCAGCAGCGAGGCGAGGCAGATGGAGAAGATCCCGAAAAACTGCCGGGCGATGTAGCGGTCCAACGTGCCGCCGAGGCAGTAGACGAACCCGGCCAGCGCGGGCAGGAAACAAAGCCCGGAGAGCACCCAGGGCCGGGCGAGATGGGCCGGAATGTCCGAGTCCGGGAAGCCGATGAGCTGCTGCCGCACGGACTCGATTTCCGCCGGGACGAGCAGGGCGCACGCACCGGCCCCCAGGGCGGCCAGTACGAGGGGAAGCAGGAATCGCAGGAGATGGGTGCGGAAAAAATTCATAGGTGGCCGCTTGCCAGGAAGATTGGCTGGGAAGCGGGAGGAGTGTCGAGTTTGTTGTGAAAGAGGATGTGGACCGCTGGAGGAGAGGCCGGTTATGCACCAGCCTCGCCGAAGATGCCTATCATCACGCTGCCCCCCAGTTCGGGTAATCGAACCGCTGCTGGCGGATGCTGTAGTAGTGGTTCGTGAGAGGCAGCCGGATCGCTCAGATTCCCAACCGCTCAAGCAAAAGCCCCGCATGATGTGAACCAGCTCGCCAAATTTATCATGAATCAATCCACGGGGACGTTCCCAAAGTGGACCATGAGAAAACCCTGTTGCCGTGGCTTTGGGAAGAATGGGAGATTAAAGGGCGGCAATGTCAGGGTCGCGGGTCTCACACCAGAGCAACGTCAAAAATCGACAAGAAAGCCTCAGCTAAGCGGTGGAAAAAACGGTTGGGCTATCTATCCCCATCATCAACAGTTTCCGCCAAGTCTGTTTCTGGATTGATCGGAACGATCTCGATCCAATCGATAGAAACTACGTCTTCAACCTTCAACTCGAAAAAGAATTTACCAATGAACTCGTTCCCGTCAGCCTGAACAAGCGGGCCCATGGTCCAGACTCTGAGATCCGTTCCTGCTATCTTTTCTCTCGACCAAGGCTTGCGTGAAAGACCCCACTCAAGGCCATTGATTACGTCTTGCCACCTAGGGAAGCGAGTTTTTGCTAGTTTTGAGGACGATGTGGCCTCTGGATTCCAGTTCAGAGTATACATTACGCGTGCTTCAGTTTCTTGTGCAGCCCAAGCGCGGTAGCAATATCGGACTCTTCATGGTCCATGCTCATAATGAACGCTGCCTCAAGCGGGATGCTTTCCTTGTCTTCTGCAATCTCCCATGCGGGATGGCTATGGGATAGCTCACTAACCTCTTCAGCGGAAAAGGGCTTAAGAGCACAGATAATTTCCAGCATGAAGTTGATATCTTCTCCCGAAAACTCGGAAAGATCGGGCTCCTTAAGAGCAAGAACCTTGTGCTGGGTGTGACCGGAAACTAATTGCCGCTCTTGGACGACAGCCCTGCCAGCGGACACCAAGGAGTCCCTTACTGGCTTCATGTGACGTGGAGCAGGGCCTTTCCCAAGGCGCATGAAGTCACATCCCACAATAGGCTTGCCGCGCTTCACGAAGGAAAAGAAGTCGGCGAAAAACAAAATCTTGTTCAGCTTTGTAGCGCCAAATTTCGGATCACCATTGCACTTTTGCGCAATGAACAAGATCATCTCCGCAAGGCGGTTATCCGCTTGGGCTTCTCTCTCTCGGGGAGTTGGATTGCTGATGCTCATGTCTCAAAAAGATTGTAGGTTAGGGATTGCTTAAAGGCGATCAAAATATAATGCAAGCCAAAATAGTTCAAAAGAACACTTTCAATATTCTTTCAATATTGAATGTTTTTTAAGTGGCCGCTCAAGCATGAACGGCAATTTCACCCGGGTTACGCTGGATTCCGACACGAATACAGTCACCGGAACAAAAAAACCGGAGCGGCACGTGGCCGCTCCGGCTGGAGTGATTTGGAAATCCTGAAGGAGTCTCCCGGAGGAGTCTCCCTGCGGATCTTACTTGTGCAGGATCTTCGGCACCATCGGCGCGCGGAGGCGGTGTGGCTCCGGCAGGTTCGAGCCGAGCAGCGGACGGCAGTAGGACAGGAAGTCCTGCGTCACGCCGTTGCCTTCGGCATTGATGAAGTTGTCCGGCATGTGGCGGGTCTTGCCGGCGACGTTCTCGATCGGCACGAGCTGGTAGTCCACGCTGTAGTCGAGCACGGGGCGCTTGATGGCCACCGAGCCGTCGCAGTTGTCCCACATGGCGAACTGGACGGCCTTCTCACCGGCCTCGCGCGCCTCGCGGGCGTCGCGGTCGGACTGGATGCCCATGAAGGAGCGCTGCAGGTAGCCGAAGGTGTCCGAACGCACGCGCTTGATGCCGAGGCCGTCGCGGATGGAGTTGGAAAGCAGGTCGCCGAGGGCGCCGGTGCCGGAGAGCTGCACGTTGCCGTGCGAGTCGCGCTCTTCCTTGCCGAGCAGCTTGACGATCATCGGGGTGCCGTCCGGATCGGAGATGCCTTCGGACACGGCGATGGTGCAGAGGCCGTGCTGCTGATAGACGCGGTCCACGTCGGCGAGGAAATTTTCGATGATGAAGTGGCGCTCCGGCATGTAGATGAGGTGCGGGCCGTCATCCACATACTTCTGGGCGAGGGCGGAGGCGGCGGTGAGGAAGCCGGCGTGGCGGCCCATCACGACACCGATGTAGACGCCCTTGAGCGCGCGGTTGTCGAGGTTCACACCGGTGAACGCCTGGGCGACGAAGCGTGCGGCGGAGCCGAAGCCCGGGCAGTGGTCGTTTTCCTCGAGGTCGTTGTCGATGGTCTTCGGGATGTGGATGGCGCGCAGCTCGTAGTTCGCGGCCTTGGCCTGCTCGTTGACGATGCGGACGGTGTCGGACGAGTCGTTGCCGCCGACGTAGAAGAAGTAGCGGATGTCATGGGCCTGCATGACCTTGAACATGCGCTGGCAATACTCCTCATCCGGTTTGTCACGGGTGGAAAGCAGGCCGGACGACGGGGTGCCGGCGACTTGTTCCAGGTTGTGCGTGGTCTCGCGGGTGAGATCGATGAAATTCTCGTCGATGATCCCGCGCACGCCGTGGAGAGCGCCATAAATCGACGTCACCTGGCTGAACTTGCGTGCCTCGAGGGCGACACCGACGACACTCTGGTTGATCACCGGGGTGGGGCCGCCACCCTGTGCGACCAGGACTTTTCCTTCTAAACGGTTGCTCATGGGGCGGCGAGAATTGACGATCCGGCCTCAGATGCAAGCGTGAACCACCGCTGAAATCCCATCCCGCGCATGATTCCCACCCCTTCACATCCGGAAAACCCTGCCTGCCCGTGGCTTCCGGAAATTTCCGGCAGACATGACTTCACGCTGACCCGCCGCCACGGCCACGTGAAAGGGGCGGATTTCTATCTGGACGCGCTGCGCTACGCCCAGTCCCAGTGGATTTCCGGCAAGCCCGCGCAGGCCATCCTCCAGTTGAACAAATCCTGGATGGCGGACCTCGCCGGGGAGGAACCCGTGCTGGAAACCCACCCGTCTCCCTACCGCGCGCTGGTCTGGATCATGGAAAACGCCGCCGGTGGAAACCGCGGCTATCTCGGCAACCCGGTGCGCCACTTCCAGCACCTTGCCAGCCGCATGTCCGGCCCGCGCGCGGAGATCCGGTCGTGGCGGGCGTGGCTGTGCTTCCACCTCGCGGAGAGGACACTCGGCCGCACCGGTTTCCCGAGGGACGGGGAACAGATCGCCCGCGAGGGGTTGTGGATTCCCGGCTACCCCCGCGCGCTCCACGAGGTCGGGGAAAAGGGATGGACGGGGGAACTTGCGGAGGGGCGCACGGTGGGCGACCCGTGATGCGTGGCGGGAGCTCCAACGGAGCCAAATGCGAAAACCCGCAGTCCGTCCCTCAGCACAACGGCGCGGAATGCGAAAGTCCGCCGTCTGTTCTTCAGCACCAACGGTGCGGAATGTGACAGCCCGGGGTGAGCGAAGCGCAACCCCGGGATGGGTTGTTCCGAATCGCAAGTCCTGAAGGGACGGCATCCGTGGCGCGGCAATCCCCCGTCGATCACGTCCCTTCAGGACTCCGGTTTGTTTCGGGGATCTTTTCCCATGGCGTTGCCATGGGCTATCCCATTCCGCACCGTTGGTGCTTGAGATCCGGCGTTCCGCCGTCCGTCCCTCAGCACAACGGCGAGGAATGCGAAAGCCCGCCGTCTGTTCTCCAGCACCAACGGTGCGGAATGTGAAAGCCCGGGGTGGGCGAAGCGGAACCCCGGGTGGCATGTTTCCAAACGGAACGAGCCCTGAAAGGGCGGCATCCCTGGCGCGCCGCCACCGCGCGATCACGTCCCTTCAGGACTCCGGTAATTTGGAACCCGTTTCCCGGGACGTTGTCCCGGGCTATCCCATTCCGCACCGTTGGTGCTGGAGATCCGGCGTTCCGCCGCCCGTTCTTCAGCACCGGTAGTGTGAAATGCGAAAGTCCGCTGTCGTGAAACGGCTTCCTTGGAATGCGCTACTTCGCTCGTTTCGCGAGCCACAAGGCGGGCATGGCGCATGCCCCGGCGAGGATCGCGATCCATCCCCATGCGGGTATCCCCGGGCCCGGGCCGTCGTGGATTCCGGCGGATTGGATGTCCGGGCGGAGGACGGGCCGCGTCGTTTCCTTTTGCGGGGACTTGTCCGTAGGATCGACCCGCCTTCCTTCCATCACGGAATCGCGGTTGGTGGCGATGAACGAGGCATACGAAGGACGCTCCCGCAGGGAGGGCTGGTATTTGTCGATCTCTCCCTCGAACGTCGGCAGCCAGACCGCCCCGGCGTGGTTGCCGGAGGTGAGGGCCTGTTTGTTATGTTCCAGGAAATTCCGCAGGAGCCATATCGGGTGGAACTCGGGCCCCTCATAGCTTTTCGATGTCTCCACCCACAACGCGCCCGCCCAGTCCCTGGTTTCCTTGGGGAAGCCCTCGTCATTCATCAGGCAGTAGAGGATGACGTTGCCGACATGGGATTTGAATGCCGGAATCTCCTGCTGGTTGCGGTTCTTCCTGGGGGCGGTGGAGGCGGTGTCGAAGATCGGGATGAGCGGCTTGAGGAGGTCCCCGTATCCCTGGACTTCCTTCATGATCTCCGAGGCGGTTTCGTCCTCGCGGGAGTAGTCTCCGATGACCTCATCGATGGTTTGCTGATGACGCAGGCCGATGAGGGTCGCTTTCGCGCGGATCCGCACCTCACGCCGCGGGTCCCGTGACTTTTGCAGCAGGTATTGGATCGCGGCGGATCCATATTCACGGGGCAGCCAGCCAAAGCCCGAAGAGGGAGGATTCAACTGGAAAATCTCCTCCTCGATGCGCACCGGCAGATCCGCCGCCGAATGGACCGGCGTTTTCTCCGGCCCTCTCTCCAAGCCGGCAAGGGGCATGATCCCGGCGAACGAACAGACGATGATCAACAGATGGCGGTTCATCTCACTTTTGCTTTTTCATTCGCTTTGTACCAGTCCTTCCGGCGCATCCAGGAGGTGAGTCCTGTCTCGCTCGGGCGCATCAGGGGCTCGCCAGACAGCTCCGCGGGCGCGGGTCCGAGATCGTGGGAATTGCCCTGACCTTCGGCCCGGGTGGAAAGGAACAGCAGATGCCCTGTCTCGTGAGCGGCTCCGATCGCCTCCACGGAGGATTTCAGATAGACCTCTTTCCTGTCCCCGCCCACGATGCCCACCATGTCGGGGGAACTCGCCACCGCGAGATTCTCCACAATGAAGATCGGAACCTTGACCCCGGTGGCGTCCGAGACCTCGGCATACACAGCCGGACGGGCGGTGTCCCAGGGGAATGCTCCGTTAGTATTGAAAATCGCCGGGAGTTCCGGCGGATTTTCGCCGGGCCCTGGTGACGGAGCATCGCCATATTGCATGTTGATGTCGCCCTGGGATGTCAGGTTGAAGGTGATGTTGCATTGATCCTGGAAGGCCTTGTTCATCTCTCCGACGTACAAGGCGGCGTGTCTCTTGCTGGCGAAAGCCGTATGCGCGTTCCTCGCGTCCCGGATGTGAAACACTCCCGTGCTCAGTGCCACGGCATCGAAGACATGCGCCTTCAACGTGATGGCGATGGGGTTTGGCGCGGCCTTCGCCCTCAGGACGATCCTGGTGCCATCCTCCCCTGTGGCGGCGATGCCGTTGACCTTGAAATCCGTGTTCTCCTGGGTGATGGCGGCATTGGTGATGCCGAGTTTCCCCGTATCGTCCGGGTGGGGGACGAGTTCGAACTTGGAGCCGAGGTCTCCGGTGGCGGCGCCGGGGAAGCGGAGCCTGACGATGCTCTTGGTCTTGCCGACACCCACGGAGGTCCAGTAGGGAACCTCGGTGTTGTCCCATCCGCTGTGGATGTCCGCATTGTCCCGCAGCTTGAAGACCGGGGAGGTGATGACCGCTTTTTTCTTCATCGGTTCCTCGGCCTTGTTCTTGGGCCAAGCCTTGTCCTGGACAAGGAGTTTTTCGTGGTTGCCGATGATGTAGTGGAGGATGTCGCCCTCGGTGGCGATGAAGAGGTCCGGCTCCTTGCTGCCGACAGGGGAGACGGCGATGGACTGGTTCCCGACCGCCTGGGGCCAGATGGTGAACTTGGCGGTGTCGGCATGGGGCGGCGTGGGTGAGGCCGGGACGTCCGTGTTGGGCTTGTCGATGACGGTGATCTCATACGACTGCTTTTTGTTCAGGGTGATTTGTTCGCCGCTGCCGTAGAGTTTTCCGCTGACCTGCACTTTCAGGACGTGACAGACGGCGCAGCTGTTTTTCACCTGCTTGCCCTCGCTGCGGATGTCGAAGGCCACCTGGTAGGTCTCCGGCACCGCCGGCTGGACGGCGGGAGCGCCGCTGCCGGCGGGCTGTCCGCCGGGGCCGGGAGCTCCGTTCGGCGTGAATCCGCTGCCGAAGGGATTGTAGGCCTCCACCTCGGCGGTGGAGCCTGTGGTCGCGAGGGGCTGCGGACCGGGCGTGGTGAAGGTGGTGACTCCCGCGGCGACGTCCGCGATCACAACCCAGCTTCCGTCCGGCAGTTTCACCCGGAGACGGAATCCGCTTTCGTTGTTGGAAACATCATTCCAAGTGAACGTGGTCGTGCCGTCGGGGTTGAGGGTGATCTGGATGTTGCCGGGCGACGCGGGAGGGACGCCGCCCCAGTCCCCGTCGGTCGGGTCGGTGTCGGCCGCCACCTCGTCTCCATCCGTGACTCCATCTCCATCGGTGTCCGCCAGATCAGGATCCGTCCCTTTCTCGTATTCCTGGAAGAGAAGCAGACCGTCCGAATCATCGTCCGAGTAAGCATCGTCGCCTGACGTGGGATCGAAGCCATGATCGAGCTCCCATTTGTCCGGCAGCTGGTCACCGTCGGTGTCCCACTTCCACGGATCGGTGGCGGTGGGAAGGTTGTTCTTTTCCTCAAGGTCGGTGAGACCGTCGTGGTCGATGTCCGCCTCCGTGGGATCGCTGCCGAAAACGATCTCCTGCGCGGTCGTCAGTCCGTCCCCGTCCGGATCGCCGGCGGAGTCGTCCACGTCGGGATCGAACCCGTAAACGGCTTCATAGCTGTCCGACATCCCGTCCGGTTCGAAGTCCAGATCCGGATCATTCGCGACCAGTGGATCAAGGTGCGGGGAGAGCACTTCGAAGCCATCCGGCAGCGTGTCATCATCCGTATCGAAATCGAGCGGATCGGTAAGGTGGGTGGAGATCTCGCTCCGGTTGGTGAGCTGGTCGGAGTCGGGATCCTCGTCACCGTCCTCTACCGTGTCCATATCGGTGTCCTTCGAGTGGGGATCGAGCTGGAGCAGGCTTTCCTTGACGTTCGACAGGAAATCTCCGTCCGGATCCAGCGTGGCGTCGGAAGCGGACAGGGGGTTGAGCAGATAGGTGGCTTCCCAGCCGTCCTCCATTCCGTCCGCGTCGGTGTCTTCGGACCAGGGGTCTGTGAGGAATATGAAAATCTCCTCAGGGTCGGTAAGCCCGTCGTTGTCGCCGTCCGCCGCCCATGGGTTGGTGAAATAGATTTCGACCTCCTCCTTGTCGGTCAGGCCGTCCTCGTCCGGATCCGCGCTGGAAAGCGAGGTGCCGGTGACATTGAATTCCGTGAAATCGTCCAGAGTGTCGGAATCCGTGTCGGTGCTCCAAGGGTTGCCGGAGTACCAGAATTCATCCATGTTCTCAACCAGATCCCCGTCCGGGTCTCCGGTGGCGCCGTTGTCCACATCGAAGGAGCCGTCGTCAAGCGGGTCCAGACCGTTCGCGACCTCCCACCCGTCCGGCAGATCGTCGCCATCGGTGTCACGGGCGAGAGGCAGGAGCTGGTGCAGATACTCGTTGATGTTGGTAAGGCCGTCGTAGTCGTCATCCCCGGCGGGGTTGATGTCTGTCTGACCGTCGAAATAAAACCTCTGCCACCACAACGGGAGCTGGCCCGATGGGGCGGTGAGGTCGAAATTGAAAACGGTTTTCAACTGGCCGAGGTTCGCGAGCAGCTTGTCGGTGGACTCGTTCTGGACGAGCCATGCCGGGGCGGCTGTCTCGTATTTCGCGAAGACGAGACGCTCGTGGATCTTGCCCGCGATCCATTTCAACTGTCCCAGGTTCATGGCCTGGTAATCGGCGGGAAGCCGGTTGGTGGCGTTGTATCCTCCGCTCTGGTAGGCCAGCACCCAGCCGGCGACGAGTCCGTTGAGCTCGGATCCCGCGCCGCCGGGGATGCGGGCGTTGAGTTCCTGGACGGCCTTCTGGGTGAACCCCTTGAGCTGTCCCTGGGTGACGGGCGCCTGATCCGCCCGTGTGTTGGAATCCGTCGCGCCACGGGAGGCCCACCACGCGGGGGGAGCGGCTACGGAGGAAGCGACGCTGGTGATCAGAAGACCTGCGAAAAGGGCACGACGGGACATGGGGAGGGTGATGGGAAAAGGGATGGGATAGCGGGAAACGAAGAATTGACCGTTTCCGCACTCAGTAGCCGGTGAACATCGGGATATCTCCTCCGGGCGCGCAGGTCAGGACTCCCTTCACCGCCACGTTGCCGTTTTTATACACGGTCAGGGCGTTCGAACGGACGGCGGGAGTGACGAGAGGATTTCCGTTGCCGATTTCAAAAATTGGATCGGTTGGCACCCAGGCACTGGTGCTGCCTCCCCCCAGGTTGAGACTGCCGGTGGCCTGTGAGGAAAAGGCTTGCGCGATGGTCTGGGATCCGGAAGACATGGAATACCAGCCCGAGGCGACGGTGGTTCTGCCGAAGGCAGCCGAGGCATATCCGGATGCCACCGAGGAACGTCCCGCGGCCATCGCGCTGCCACCTGAAGCCAACGTGGCCGTCCCCATGGCAAGGTCGTTTTCGTTTGTCGCCGTGGAACCGGAGCCAAACGTCGCGGAGGCTTCGCCGGACGCGATCGTGTTCGAGCCTGTCGCGAGGGTATTGTCATTGCTTGCCACCGAACTTCCCCCCAGCGCCGCCGATGCCACGCCAGACGCCACCGTTTGGGTTCCCAGGGCGAACGAAGAGCTGCCGGAGGCCTGTGTCGAGTATCCGAAAGCCGCCGAAGTCCACCCGATATTGGATTCGTTCCATTGCGTTCCATAAACCTCGCCAGCCCGGAAGGCCGCCTTTGATGCATACCACAACAGACGCGCGCCCGCCCCTTGATCTGTGGTGAGCAGCGAAGGGGTCGCGCTGTAAGTTCCTTTTCCGATGATGATTCCTCCCTGACGGAGTTCGATTCCACCGGCGGGATCACTGGTGGCCGCCTTGATTCCGCCGGTGACGGTCAGGTTCCCGGTGATCGGCGTGGTCTGGGCGTGGAGGCTGCCGGACAGAGCCGTGAGAAGGGCCAGCAGTTGCAGGGACGGATTGGACAGTGGGCTACGGTGGGATTTCATCGGGATTGGGATGGTTGATCGGTTTGAAGGTTTTTGGATTCGTCCGAAAGGCGGGCGGCGGCTTCCAGCAATGCCGGGTCCGGGGCAGTGTCAGCGGGAGCGGCGGATTTTTCCGATTCCGTCCTGATCCGCCCGTTGCGCAGGATCAGGAAATCCCTCAGCGCGGGTGTCGCGCCGGCAGGGATGTCGAACGAGGTCGGAAGGGGCTGGGGAGGAATCGAGGACTCGCTGGTGATTCGTGCCGCCGCGCTCGCGAGAGCCGCCAACGCGTCCGCATTCCGCTCATCCCAATCCGCGAGCGCCTGGGCGCGCTCCTCCGGAGACGCGTCTGGCATTTCATTCCGGACCAGGGTCCGCTGGTTCGCCAGACTGGCGCGTTCCATTTGGAAGTTCTCCATGGTTTCGGATGCGTCGGCGGGAATCATCACTTCTGTGACGTATGGTTGGGGGGCGGAGTTTTGTTTCCGCGACGCTTCCGTCAGCCGCTCTTGGTTGGCGGTGATGCGGGCGGCGTTGCGGGTCCGCCAGTCCTCCATCTCCGCGGGAGACGCACCGCCTCCGGCCAGCTCTTCAAGCTCCAGAACGATCGCGCGTCGTTCATCCAGCGCAGCTTGGTCGGCAAAGACGGGTGGGGTCTGTTCCGACAAAACCCAGGTGATGCCGGCTGGCGGCTCTTCTTCGTTTTCAGCCGTTGCGAGGGCCGCGCCGCACAGGGTGATCGCCGAGACCGCACGGAGCGGGAATCCGCGGGAATTCCATAACTTCACATTCATGCGTTCATCCGAATATCGGGTGAACGTTTTAAGTCAACGTGGTGACGGACACGCTTTCGGCACGAGAATGGTGTTGATCCGTTAGAAAGGATCTGTTAGGCGGCCCATGGCGGCGGGTGGAACCCGTCTTCCGCAGCTAGGCGGGCGCCAGCAGCCCGTGGCGGATGAGTTCGCGGACCAGTCCGGCGATCTGTGGAGCGAGTTCGGGATTGTTGGCGAAATGCGGGTGCGCCCTCAGTTCCGCGACCATCGAGGCAGGTGCCCGGCCCTCGCGGCAGAGCGCCAGCAGGCGGAGCAGGAACTCGTCGATCTGGCCGTCGTAACTGAGCTGGCCGGGGCTGATGAGCCGGATCGTCCGAGCTCCCCATCCCTTGTCGAGGATCATGTCGGTTTCGGCGCGGATCCCGTCGACCACCGTGTAAAGCCCGTCCAGCAGGCGGGCGTCGTCCGGTTGGTGGAGGGCCAGCCAGGCTTCGCCCTCGACCACGCGGCGGACTTCCGCGCCGGCGGTGGGTTCGATTTTTTCGATGCCGCGGCTTTCGGCGCGGGTCCAGGGTGGTCCCTGGCCGCGGTGGATGACGAGGAACCCGTAGTGAATCCGGCGCGCGCCGATCTCCGTGAGATAGGAGACCCAGCGGTCCAGCGTTTCCGCGGATGGGGTGCGGCCGCGGCCGGAGTCCCGCAGCCAGCGGGTGGCGTAGTCCGCCGGGTTCTGCGTCAGGCTCCGCAGCAGCCATGTCCCGCAACCGCTGCCTTCCAGCCATTCCAACGGGCGGGTGGAGGACGCGTCGTCGCCGTTGTCGTACCAGTTCAGGAGCATCACGCCGATGCCGCCCGGGTTGAGATGGTCCGGCATGCGGCGTGCGAGGTGTTCGCAGAATGAGTCGCCGCCGAGTCCCGAGTCGCGGAAGGTGAAGGTGGTTTCGGGAGAAATCACGAACGGCGGATTCGCGGTGATGACGTCGAACCGGCGGCCCTCCACCGGGGCGAACAGATCGCCCTCGAGAAATTCGACGGAACCACCACCCGCCAGCCGGACATTCATCCGGGCGAAGCCGAGAGCGCGGGGATTGATATCCGCGGCGGTCACCCGGCAGCCGGACGCGGCGAGCCGGATCGCTCCCCAGCCCGCCCCGGTGCAGAGGTCGAGCGCCGGGCAGCCGGCCCTTCCGGGAGCGAGCGCGGCGAGCATGCGCGTGCTCAGGCCGATGCCCATCGTGTAGTCCGTCCTGTTGGACAGGAGGGCGGCCGCATGGTCGGAGGCGAACCAGCCGCCCTCGTCGGCCTCGAGGTGGGCGACGCTGCGGACGAGGTCGTTGCCCAACGGCTCGATGAGGCCGAGCGTGACCAGGCCGTGGAGCTGCTCGCCGAAAAGCAGGAGGGCTTCCCGGCCGGTCACCGGTTCGCCCGCGTCGAACAGGCGGTAGGCGATGGACAACGGCGAGCCGGGAAAGGTCCGGCTGACGACCGCTGTCCGGGCGAAGGGATCCGGCAATGATTTGATGCCGATCTCTTCTGCGGTCCGGGCGGTGTAGCCCGCGCGTTTCAGGGTGGCCAGGAACGGTGCCGGGTCCCACGAGGCGAGGGCTTTTTCAGAAAACATGGGGTTCCGTCAGGGGAGGTTTTTGGAAACCCGGAAAAAACCGGCCTGCGAGGTGCGGGGAACCGTGTAGGTGGTTTCCGCCGAGGTCGCCGTGATGGTGGCGAAGGGTGAAAACGCGGTGCCGAGGTCCGGGCTTTGTTCGATCTGGTAATCCTCGCCCGGAACACTGGGCCAGCTGAGCCGGAGTTCTCCGCCATTCGGAGCGGTCGGGGTGGCGACCGCGCTGAAGAACGAGGTGGAATTGGCGGGATGGGTGCCCAGGCGGTATTCCACGGTGTCCGGCACGCCGTCGCCGTCGGTATCCGCCCGCAGGTTGCTCACCCCGCTGGCAAGCCCCACCGATTGTTCATAGGCGTCCGGCAGGCCGTCGCCATCGGTGTCCGGGGAAACGATGGTCGTGGTGGCGTAGGGAGGAGCGCTCGCGGGGAACACCCGGTAGGTGAATACCAGGCTCTTCCACTTCAACGTCAGTTTTTCGCCGGTGCCGCCGCCGGTGCCGGGCATTCCGCTGTAGGAACTGACGAGCACATCCTGGAGGGTGATTTCCCAGTAGTCCACCGGCTGGCCCTGGACGGTCTTCGCCACGTCAAGCTTCACCTCGGTGAAATGTTTGCCTTTGGCGCAGGCCTCCATGAGCTTCGGGCTGGCCTTGTCCGTCGTGCGGTGGAAAACCATCTCGGCGCCCCCGCCTTCGTGGCTGGAGGACAGCCTTTCAACGGACGCCCAGCCGACGTGGCCGGCGTCGGTGGATTCGCCGGGAGTTTCCGGGCCGAAATCGAGCCACCCCTGGACGCCCGCACGGGCGTCGGGTGAGAGCAGGGCAAGCGCCCCGCCCATGAGTGCCGGTAGGGTTTTCATGGCGGCGGGTGGTTCAGTCCGGCGCCGTGGAGGACGCGTCGTGCTCGATGCTGACCACCTCCTTGTCGGGGGCGATGTAGTCCCACTTGATCTTCGTGAAGTTGAAGCTGACCGAAGCGGTCAGCGGCCCGGCGGGAGATCCCGCGGTAGGCTGCGGGCTGTTGCTTTGGTACGATGAAACCAGTACATCGGTGAGGGTGATGACGTAGTAGTCGGTGGTTCCGCCGCTCGCGCCGTCCATGCGGGAGACGGCGAACTGCAGGGACGGGATGTGTTTCCCGGTCGCGCAGGCGAGCATCAGTTTCGGGCTGGCCTTGTCCACCTTCATGGTGAAGTGGAAGTCCTGCATGCTCACCTTGCCGGTGCCCATGCCGCCGGAACCGCTGCCGGCGAGGCTGGCGTTGGAAACACCCCAGCTGAAGCTGTCCAGTTCGATCCAGTCCTTGTGTCTCGAATCGACCGATTCTCCCTTGATGCCTTCGATCTTCAGATAGTAATCCGAAGCTCCGAAGGTGCTGGAGATGGAGAGGAGGGTGGCGGGGGCCACCAAAGCCAGAGTCTTGGACAATGAAGGGTTTTGTTTCATGGCTAACTGCCACCATGAATGTTTTGTACTGGCAAAGTCAATGCAATTCCCCCGGGCGGGGGCTTCACATAAGTCCTATGGGTCCCGTAGGACCTATATCATCCATGACAGATCTTCAGAATTTCGCGTCGTCCAGCGAGTTCGCGCGCACCGCCACTTCGTCTCCGGTGCTGAGGCCGAGGTCTTCGAGCTGCTTGCGGGAAAGCTCCACATCGAGGAACTGTCCGTCCTCGAGCCGCAGGCTGAGCGTGGCGATGGGACCCGCGCTGAAAAGGTGCTGCACGCGGGCGAGGCGGTCCGTGGTCGGTTCGTATTCCGCGGCGAAGAGCACCTCGATCTCGTGCGGCCGGACGTAGCTCGTCTCACCGAGCGGATCGGCGATCTTGTTCACGTTGCCGAGGAATTCGTAGACGAACGGGCTGCGCGGGTGGTCGTAGATCGTCTGCGGATCGCCGACCTGCTCGACGCGGGCGTTCCGCATCACCACCACCTGGTCGGCGAGTTCCAGCGCCTCCTCCTGGTCGTGCGTGACGAACAGCGTGGTGAGGCCGATCTCGTCGTGGAACTGGCGCAGCCAGCGGCGCAGGCTTTTCCGCACCTGGGCGTCGAGCGCGCCGAAGGGTTCGTCGAGAAGAAGGACCTTGGGACGGATCGCAAGCGCGCGGGCCAGCGCGACGCGCTGGCGCTGGCCGCCGGAAAGCTCGTGCGGGCGGCGCTTGTCCAGGCCCTCGAGCTTCACCAGCTTGAGCAGCTCGAACACGCGGTCGTGGATCTCCTGCTTCGGCGGACGCTTGGAGCGCGGAAGCACCGTGAGGCCGAAGGCGATGTTCTCCGCGATGGTCATGTGGCGGAAGAGGGCGTAGTGCTGGAAGACGAAGCCCACGCCGCGCTTGCCCGCCGGCACGTCGCTCACGTCCTCGCCGTGGAAGCGGATCTTGCCATCCCCAGGATCGGCGAACTCGAGTCCGGCGACGATGCGGAGCAGGGTGGTTTTCCCGGAGCCGGAAGGGCCGAGCAGCGCGGTGAGCGAGCCGTCCGGAACTTCTAACGAAACATTCTCGAGCGCGGCGTAACTGCCGAACGTCTTGTTGATGGATTTGATCGATATCGACATGGGGAAAACGGGTTATTTGTGGCCGGAGGCGGAGTGGCCGGAGAAATGCTCGACGACGCTCTTCATCCCGAGCGTCACCAGCGCGAGGAAGGCCAGCAGCGTGGCGCAGGCGAAGGCGGCGCTGAACTGGTACTCGTTGTATAGTACTTCGATGTGGAGCGGCAGCGTGTTCGTCTGTCCGCGGATGTGGCCGGAGACCACGGAGACCGCGCCGAACTCGCCCATGGCCCGCGCGTTGCAGAGCAGCACGCCGTAGAACAACCCCCACTTGATGTTCGGCAGGGTGACGCGGAAGAAGATCTGCCAGCCCCTCGCCCCCAGCGTGACCGCCGCCTCCTCCTGGTCGCTGCCCTGCGACTCCATCAGCGGGATCAGCTCGCGGGCGACGAACGGGAAGGTCACGAACACCGTGGCGATGACGATGCCGGGAAACGCGAAGACGATCTTCGGGTTCGCCAGCCATTCGGACAACGGGCCGAAGAACCAGTAGAAGCCGCGGTATTCGGCGATGTTCGCGGTGAGGCCCGCGAGCGGTGCGAAGAAGTCGGCCATGGCGGCGGGCGGGAACCAGCCCTTCGAGCCGAAGATCATCACCCACACCAGACCGGCGATGACGGGCGAGACGGCGAACGGCAGGTCGATGAGCGAGAGCAGGAACGCCCGCCCCTTGAAGCGGAATTTCGTCACCAGCCAGGCGGCGGAGACGCCGAAGAGCGTGTTCAACGGCACCGAGATGGCGGCGGCCAGCAGCGTGAGCTTGATGGCGGAGAGGGCGGTTTCCTCATGCAGCGAGGCGAGGAAGACCTCCCAGCCGCGGCGCAGTGCCTCGGAGAAGACGGCGGCCAGAGGCATCAACAGGAAAAGAGACAGGACGACGATCGCCAGCCCGATGAGGATGTTGCGGACGAGCGGGGATTCGGTGGTCGGCGGACGGAGGGACATGGATTCAGCGGTTCTGCCAGTCGAGCCGGCGCTGGAGAAGGTTGATGAGGAACAGCAGGGCGAAGGAGACGATCAGCATCGCGGATGCGATGACCGCGGCGGCCTGGTAGTTGAACTGTTCCAACTGGGAGACGATGAGCAGCGGCAGGATCTCCGTTTTCATCGGCAGGTTCCCGGAGATGAAGATGACGGAGCCGTACTCGCCGATGGCCCGCGCGAAGGCGAGGGTGAAGCCGGTGATGAGCGCGGGGACCAGCAGGGGAAGGATGACGCGGTAGAAGACGACCCAGCGGTTCGCGCCGAGCGTGGCCGCCGCTTCCTCGATCTCCTTGCCGAGATCCTCCATCACGGGCTGCAGCGTCCGGACCACGAAGGGAAAACCGATGAAGGTCAGCGCGATGAACACGCCGACGGGGCTGTAGGCCGCCCCCTTCGCCGCGATGTCGTCCACCAGACCGCCGATCCATCCGGTCGGGGCGAAGGTGGTCTGGACCCAGCGCCCGGCATTGGCGATGTGGAAGCCGATCCAGCCGTTCGGCGCGTAGATCTGGGTGAGAGTGATGCCCGCCACCGCCGTGGGCAGCGCGAACGGGAGATCGACCATCGCGTCGAGCACGCGGCGGCCGGGGAATTCATAGCGGACCAGCACCCAGGTCACGAGCAGGCCGAGGACCACGCTCACCCCGGCGGCGGCGGCGCTGGCGCCGAAGGTGAGCTTGGTCGCGGCGATGACGCGCGGAGTGGTGAGCAGCGCCCACCATTCCGAAAAACCGAGGCCCGCCGCCTTGATGAAAAGGGCGGCGAGCGGAATCAGGATGATCAGACCGAGGTAGGTCACCGTGAATCCCAAGGACAGGCCGAAGCCCGGAATAACGCGTCGTCTGGACATGAATGGTGGATTTGAAAGCGGTTACTTCGGCTGGTAGATCTGGTCGAAGGTGCCGTTGTCGTCGAAGTGTTCCTTCTGCGCTTTTACCCAACCGCCGAAGTCCTTGTCCACCGTAACGAGCGGAAGTTTCGGCAGCTTGTCCACGAACTTGGCGGCGATGGCCTGGTTCCGCGGGCGGTAGAAGTGCTTGCCGGCGAGGTTCTGGGCCTCGTCGGTGTAGAGGAATTCGAGATACGCCTTGGCGGCCTCGGCGGTGCCGTGCTTGGCGGCGTTCTTCTCCACCACCGCGACGGGCGGCTCGGCGAGGATGCTGAGGGACGGATAGATGATCTCCGTCTTGCCGGGGAACTCCTTCTCGATCAGGTAGGCCTCGTTTTCCCATGACAGGAACACGTCGCCGATCTCGCGCTGGGCGAAGGTGGTGGTGGAACCGCGCGCGCCGGTGTCGAGAACGGGCACGTTCTGATAGAGGCGCTTGATGTAGTCCAGGGTCTTCGTGCGGTCCTTGCCGTATTCCTTGTCCGCCCACGCCCATGCGGCGAGGTAGTTCCAGCGGGCGCCGCCGGAGGTTTTCGGATTCGGCGTGATGACCTTCACGTCCGGCTTCACGAGGTCTCCCCAGTCCTTGATGCCCTTGGGATTTCCTTTTCTGACCACCAGCACGATGGTGGAGGTGTAGGGCGAGCTGTTGTCCGCCAGCTTCGTCTGCCAGTCGGCGGGAAGGCTCTTGGCCTCCTTCACGATGCTGTCGATGTCGCCGGCGAGGGCGAGCGTGACGACGTCCGCCTCGAGACCGTCGATGACGGAGCGCGCCTGCTTGCCGGAGCCGCCGTGGGACTGCTCGACATCCACCGTCTGGCCGGTTTTCGCGAGATGTTCCTTTTTGAAGGCGGCATTCACCTCGACGTAGAATTCACGAGTCGGGTCGTAGGATACGTTGAGGAGTTTCACCGCTTTCGCCTCGCCCTTGGCGAAAGGCTCGTTTTTTCCGCAGCCGGACAACATGAGCACGGATGTCAGGATGGCTGGAAGGATGTGTTTTGTTTTCATGATGTAGTCGGGGTGAATGTTCGCCTGTCAGGAGGATCTGTCAGAAAGAGAGGCGGATGCCGGTGAGCAGGGTGGTGCCCTCGTAGGCCTCGCCGTTGCCACGGAGCTGGGCCCACTCGGCGCCGCCCATGAGCTTCAGCTTGTCGCCATGGATGAAGTACTGCACGCCGCCGTAGAACGCGTTGTAGATGTCGCCACGGCCGCCGTTGTCGGCCACGGGTCTTTCATAGCGGCTCTGGCCGACGACTCCGAGCGCGCCGGAGCTGTCCGAAAAGGAGTAGCGGCCCACCAGCTGGAGCTTCTTCGGAATGATGTCGTAGGTCGGCTGGATGAAGAAGCCGAAGACATCGCTGTCGTCACCGTCCCCGCCGGAGGCGAAGAAGCCTTCCAGCACGACGGCGGCGGCCTCCTGTTTCACGACGAAGGAGGCGGAGAGGATGTCGTCATAGCGGCCCAGCACGAAGTCGCCGTCCTCGCGCTCGCTGTGCAGCCAGTCGAGGTTGACCTGCGCCTTGTCCGTGCACAGGGTTTTCTTGAGATCGTAGCCCACGCCGAGCGTGGTGGAGAAGCCGCCGTTCATGTCGCCGAACTCGCCGTCGCCGAAGGAGCCGCTGCCACCGGTGGTGGTGGGCGTGTCGTTCGAGTAGATCCCGGCGCGCCACGAGAAGTCGTCGATGCCGTGCTCCACGGTGAGGCCCGTGGCACGGTTCACGTTGAGCTGGTTGAAAATCTGCGACCGCTCGAAGGTCGGCTGGGAGTTGGTGGACTCCAGGAAATCGTATTGGCCGATGAGCGGCTTCATCTTGCCGAGGGTGAGGCTCAGCGACGAGGTGGGCTTCCAGCGGACGTATGCGTCCACGAGCCCGTCGTAAATGTCCTCGAATCCGTCGTTGCTCTGGAAATCCGCGCGGACCTCCACTTTCTTTTCAAACAGCTTCGCATCGAAGCCGAAGCGGGAGCGGCGGTCCTCCCAGTTGCTCTGGCTGCCCTGGTCCGCATCCACGTCCCAGTATTGTCCCTGGTAGCGGCCGCGGAGCTTGAATTCCTGCAGAATCGGATTCCGGTCGTCCTTATAGAGAGTGGCGTGGCTCCATAACTCGTCCATTGTGGCCGTGTAGCTGTCTTCCGCGAAGGTGGCTTGCGTGCCGATGGTGAGTGCGAGCAATGTCATCCATTTGTTCAGGGTTGGTGTGACATGTGGAGGATACGGTTGTGTTTTCATTTTAGTTTGGCGTCCGAAGGTTCGGATGGCGTCGCTGGTTGGGTTCGGGTTGTCCGCCCGTTTCCGGGTGGGATGATGGATTGCGAAAAGGACCTGGGATGCGGGCGTGCGGAGACCTCCGGTGCGGGGACACCGTGGATGTGATCGGGATTCCAAGTCCTCCGGCGGTCCGGTAGGTCTTTTCGCAGGGATTCAGGCGCTGGGCCTAGGAGTTCGTTGGGGCTGCTTCGTTGGCGATGAAGCGTGTTTTTTCGATGCTTTCGACTTGCGTGACCCTTCCGTCATGAACGGTGATTTGCACGGAGCCGAAACGGAGGTTTCCAACATTCTTACGAACGATTTCCACCCAGTCCGCCTGTGTGTCGGTCGGAACGGGGTGTTCAGTGATCGTCGAGCTCATTGGGATCCTGGGTGAGAGTGGCGAGGGCGGACAGCCCGGCAAGGAATCCGTCGGCCGGATCCGCCTTGCGTTTCGGAGGTGTCCCGGTGGCGGCGAAGGATTCCGCGGTGGCGAATGGCGGGACGATGCCGTCACGGCGCATTTTCCTCAGCGTGACCTCCACGACCTGGGCGACGGTGTAGCGGTCGAGAATGTTGGCGATGGCGTTGCGCACATCGATCATGATCATGCGCAGGCCGCAGTGGTCCTCGTCCGGGCAGGTGCACGGTTGGTAGGCGTTCTCGCTCGCGCAGCAGATCGGCGCGAGGCGGCCGTCCATCAGCCGGACGATCTGGCCGATGCCGATCTCGTCGGCGGGTTTCGCCAGCGCGTAGCCGCCGAATTTCCCGCGATGCGTCTCGACGACGCCGGCCTCGCGGAGCTCCTGAAGGATGCGTTCCACGAACTTGAGCGGCAGGCGGTTCGCCTCGGCCAGCTCCGCTCCAGATACCGTTCCCCGCCCCACTTCTGCGGCGATGCCGAGGTTGATGGTGGCTCGGAGCGCGTATTCTGATTTTTTGGAAAGATGCATTCGGTTAACTGGAGTAAATGGTAGGCTTTAAAGCCGGGTTGCCAAGTAAAAATTCTCTAATCTTAAGAACGAATCAATTTAATCATTGATAATGAAAAAGTTGCATTTCAGTGAATGAACTACCTGACAGGAGGATCGCGATTCCGCCATAATTTGGCAGGCTTTTGCGAATGTATAGCGGGACTGAGACTAAACGGAAATCCCATGGTTTCTTGTGCGGGATGTGCGGCGCCGCAGTGTCTTCAGCACCAAAGGTGCGACATGGGACAGCCCAGGGCGACGCCCTGGGAATGGAAGACGAAGCACACCTGAGTCCTGTAGGGACTACATCCTTGGCGCGCCTTTGATCTCGTCCTTGCAGGACTCGGAAACCCGATGTGCCGCCTACCCGGGGCTTCCTCCGTCCCTACCGGGGCGGAATATCCGGCCACCCGGGACCGGCGGCTTACGCCCGCCGGCTAATGTCCGAAGCCCCTACCGGGGCTGGTCACCATCACACCATCATCCCAGTTAGAAGATCCTCATCCGCAGAGCCCCCATACTCTCTCCCCTTCCCGCCGCCTCACCGCATCCGCTCCCCATCCCACCGCAGCTTCAATCCCGCGTCCACCGTCTCCACCACTTCGAATCCCTGCCGTTGGTAAAATTCCAAGACCCTCGGGTTCGTTTTCAAAACCTGCAATCCGATGGCGGTGTCCTTCTCCCGGGCAACACCCTTCAGCCATGAAACCGCTTCCGAGCCTATCCCCTGGCTCTGGAATTCCCGCTCCACCATCAGGTTGAAAAGATAAAGATGATCCGTCCGCGTGAAATACTGGACGCAGCCGACAAGCCGCCCCGCCTTGTAGATGACGAAGGTCTCGGACTCCGCCCATTCCTTCAGGAAGTTCCGCCATTGGGACGCGTCATCCCATCCCCATATCTCCTCGATTTCCCCGCGGAACAATTCCTCATGCAGGGCGAAGAGCGGTTGCCGTTCGGCGGGAACGGCCGGGCGGATTTCAAGCAGGTCCATGACGGCGCCCCCTTACCTCAGGCTCGCCGCGATGCTCTCCGACAGCCGCTGCAGCAAACGGGATTGCGCGGCGACGCTGGCGTCGTAGCCGTCGGACTCGAGGGCCTCGCGGTCGCTGAAGGTCTTGGACGCTTTCAACGTCCGCTCGGGCAGCGAGTAGGCGCGCCAGCCGATTTCACAGACGGCGTAGCCGTCCGCACCGCTGTGGAGCTGGCGGACGTCGAGGGTGACCTGGTAGCGGATCTCGCTGTCCTTCTGCCACGGGTAGCTGCGGACGTTGCCGGTGTTGAGCAGCCTGCCGAGGTCGGCGGCGGTGACGCGGGTGATGTTTTCCGTGAGATCGCCGGCCCAGCGGTGGTCCTCCGCCACGCCGAGCTGGTTCGCGGTTTCCTGGGTGACGAGGTTCGGGCGGTCGAGGTATTCCGCGAGGCTCACGGGACCGACGCCGATGCCGGTGCCGCCGCCGGTGGGCACCGGGCCGCCGGAGGTCAGGACGTAGTAGCTTTTCCCGGGCTGGGCACAGCCGCCGAGCACAAGAGCGGTGAGCAGGATGAGAAGTCGTTTCATGGCGGGTGGGTGTCAGCGGTTGGCTTTCGGTGCCTTCGGAACGGGATTGCCCGACGAGTCCCGGCCGAAGAGCAGGGAGTTCGGTTTTTCATCGATGGAGTTCATCAGCGACTTCATCGACCGTGACAAGGCGCGCACCTCTTCGAGCGTCCGGAGCATGTCGCCTTGAAGCGGTCCGTCCGGGCCGTAGCTGGTGACGGACTTGTCCAGGGTGGCGGAGAGTTTTTCAAACGCGGCGAGGTTCGCCCGGAGATCCGCCGGGATCTTCGCGAAATCCGCGGAATCCGTCATCGTCCTTACAGAAGCGGCGGCTTCCTTGATTTCCGCAGCCATGGCGGAGGCGTTCTCCGCGGTGGTGCCGAGTTTCGCCAGCAGTCCTTCCACGTCGAGATTCTTGAATTTCTCCAGCGCGGCGGTGAGCTGGTTCTCCAGTCCTCCGGAAACGGTTGGGACGGAGAGGTATTCGCCGATCTTTGCCAGCTCCGCGGGCTTCGCGTCCTTCATGTAGTTCACGTCCACGAACAGCGCCCCGGTGAGCAGGTTGCCGGATTTCAGGGTGGCGCGCAGACCGTCCTTCACCGCGTTCGCAAGGAATTGATGGTCCTCCTTGCCGATGTTCTCCGCCGCCTCGCGCCGCAGGAACGAGGGGTCGATCTCCACCAGCACCGGGATGCGGGACTCCTTGTTGTCCTGGAGGTAGTCGAAGGAAATATCCACCACCCGGCCGATCGGGATGCCCTTGAACTCGACCGGCGCGGACTCCTTGAGGCCCCGGACGGTTTGGTCGAAGAGCAGCAGGAACTTCAGCGTCGGGTTGAAGGCCGCTCCCTGCGCGCTGTCCTGGTCGGGGAACAGCGGGAAGATGGTGCCGTCGTCGACGGTCTTGCCGGGTTCCTCGCCCTCCGGAGTGCCGAAGGCCGCACCACCGGAGACGATGGCCTGCAGCGATGACGTGCGGACCTTCACCCCGTCCGCCCCGAGATCGAAGTCCACCCCGCTGGCATTCCAGAAGCGGGTGTTCTCCTTGACCAGCGAACTGTATTCCTCGCGGATGAAGGCGTCGAAGGTGACGCGCTCGTTCGCGAAATCCAGCTTGCGGTTTTCAATCCGCCCGACCTCGAAGCCGCGGTAGTAGATCGGCGAGCCGGCGATGAGCGAGCCTGCCTGGTCCGCCGTGAGCATGATGCGGCGTCCCGGAATGTCGCTGCTGGTGGCCGGCGGGGTTTCCAGGCCGGTGAAATGGTTCACCTCGTCTCCGAGGTCCGGCCCGGGATTCAGCTCGATGTAGGCTCCGGTGATGAGCGTACCGATGCCGGTGATGGCGCTGGCGGTCACGCGCGGCCGGACAACCCAGAAATTCGTCCCGCTCCTCAGGAGATTGCCGTAATCCGGATCCAGCTCCACCGAGACCACCACGGAATCCTCCGCGAGCTGCACGTCCTTCACCACGCCCACCCGCACGGAGCGGCAGCGGACTTCGGTTTTCCCGCGGTCGATCCCTTCCGCGGTTTCAAACCGGAGGTAGGCGACGGGGCCTTGCGAGCTGAGGTTCCGCCAGATCATCCACGCGCCGACGAGCAGGGCGATGACGGGCACGACCCAGACGATGTTCCAGCGGCGTGCCGCCCGGAGGTCCGGTGTGGCGGCGGCGGGGGGTGATGTATCGGTATCGCTCAAGTGTCTTCTTTTTTAAGTTGTGGAGAGGCAAGCCGCAGCAGTTCGAGACGGTCCCAGAGGAGCCGCGGATCGAAGCTCATCGCCGCGAACATGGTAAGCACGACCACGCCCGCGAATGCAAGCGCTCCCGGCCCCGCGGTGATCGTCATGTAGTTTCCGAGCTGCACCAGCGCGACGAGGATGCCGACGACGAAGATGTCCACCATCGACCAGCGGCCCAGCAGTTCGGTGAACCAATAGATCTTCCCCAGCATGCCGGGCGACGGGTGCAGCTTTCCCGAAGCGGCGAGGCACAGCCAGCTCAGCGCCACGATCTTCAGCAGCGGAATGAGGATGGAGGCGGTGAAAATGACGATGGCGATGGGGTAGGCCCCCGTCTGCCAGAAGGTGATCATCCCGCTGATGATGGTGTTTTCCGTGACCACCCCCAGTTCGGTGACGGTCATGATCGGCAGCATGTTCGCCGGGATGTAGAGCGCGGCGGCGGCGGACATCAGCGCCAGCGTGCGCTGGATGCTGTCCGGCTTGCGCAGGTGCAGGTGGGACCCGCAGCGCGGGCACGCCCCCAGCTCCACCGGGGAAACCTTGCCACAGGTGTGGCAGCCGGCCAGCCCCTTGTCCGCGCCGCGCGGGAGTGGTGCGTTCATGGCTTCGCCACCTCCAGCCTGTCCCATAGTTCGTCCCGGTCGATCCCCGCGACAGCCGCCGCCATGCAGAGCATCAGCACGCCGAACGCCCAGAACCCCATGCCGAAATGCACGTCCGCCACCTTGCCGAGTTTCAGCAGGCTCACGAGCACGCCGAGGAGAAACACCTCGATCATGTTCCACGGCTCCGTCTTGTTCAGCCACTTGGCCACCAGGACGCCGCCCGGCGCCACCCGCCCGAACATCAGCGGGCAGCAGACATAGATCAACCCGCCCGCCAAAAGCAGCGGCGTCACGATGGTGAAAAGCGCCAGCGCCACCCCGAGCAAGGGGCTGCCTTCGTTGACCAGGGCCATCGCGGCGGAGGCCAGGTTCAGCTTCGTGCGGATGCCCGCGGCATCCATCACCAGGAACGGGAACGAATGCACCACCACCATCAGGATCAGCGAGGTGAGGGAAAACGCAGTCGCCCGCGCCAGCGACGCCGGGCGGTTCTGATAGAGCACCGTGCCGCAGCACTGGCAATACGCGGCCATGCCCTCCGGCAGCGGCTGGGCGTCGTGCAGCGTGTCGCACACGTGGCAGACCGAGCGGTGCGGCCCTCCCGGTGGCTTGGGCCACGGCAGCAGGGCGAGCAGGCGGATTCTGGAAAAGCCTTTGATCATCGGTCAACCAAGCGCCACAACCCGTTGGGAAAGCTCTCCCAGCCCTTCCACACCACATTCCACGAAATCACCGGCCTGCAGGTAGCGCGGCGGGCTCATGCCCATCGCACAGCCGCTCGGAGTTCCGGTGGCGATCACATCTCCCGGCAGCAGCGTCATGAAGCGGGTGACATAGCTGACGAGCTGCCTCACGGAAAACGACATGTCGCCCGTCCAGCTGTTCTGCCGCAGCTCGGTATTCACCTTGCACCACAAACGCAGTTTCTGGGGATCGGAAATCTCGTCCGCCGTGACCAGCCAGGGCCCCATCGGCGCGAAACTGTCCGCGCTCTTCCCCTTCGTCCACTGGCCGCCCATCTCCTTCTGGAAGGTGCGCTCCGAAAAATCACAAAACGTCGAGTAACCCGCCACGTAATCCAGCGACTCGGTCTCCTCCACGTAGGACGCCGTGCGTCCGATCACCACCGCCAGCTCGACCTCGTAGTCCAGCTTGGAAGATCCGCGCGGGATGATGACATCGTCCGTCGGGCCGCTCCACGCGCTCGTCGCCTTCATGAAAAGCGCGGGCTCGGTCGGAATGCCCTCCCCCAGCTCCTTCGCATGCTCCAGGTAATTCTTCCCGATGCACACGATCTTGGACGGACGTGCGACCGGAGGACCGAGGCGCACCAGAGGATGCACCTCCGCGCCGCCCGGACAACCGTCCTCGACCCACACCGCGAGAGCCTCCAGCCCGCCCATCGCGAAAAATCCCTCGTCATAATCCTGGAACTCCCCGCTCGCGTCGATCCTCCGGCCGTCGGCCAAAAGAATTCCAGGCTCCTCACGACCTTCCTCACCAAATCGGATCAATTTCATGCGCTGGATATAACAAAGGCTTCCTTCCGGGGAAACGTAATCTTGAGGATTACCCTCGCCCGGAATGGATCAAAAAGCAACAGGCGCAAAAAAAGCGGCCCGATTGATCATCCACCCTAGGAAAAACCCATTAACCCGGGAGGCATCTCAGTCGGACCGCCTTGTCTTGCGACGCGGAAGAATTACCACCCGCCCGCACTTCCCGCAAGAACAATCTTTACATGATGCCGAAAAAATCATGATGCATTCATCCAACCCCATTTTCCTTCGCGAGCCTTTGCGGACCTCCCGCCTTTGTGATGAATCTCAAAAGGCGGATCGACGCTCACCGGAACTGGTTCTGCCCGGGTTGGTAATGGTAATCCGCCGCGGCCATCTTGTCGGTCAGCAGCTCGGGGTCGAGGTCGTGGGTTTTCACCAGGTCGTCCAGCGAGTCGCAGTGGTTCCGCAATTCGGTGTTGAGCAGCCCGACGAGGAGGTGCGGGTCCATCTTGAGATAGTTGGAAAGATCCATGCGCCGAGCGTGGATGTTCCGCCGCCGGGGGGCAAGCGGCGATGGCTGGTGCCGCCGGCTGGCGGCGGCGCGTGCCGTTATTTTTTCCAGTCGAACGAATTCGTTTCGTTGGTCTTCACGGCTCCGTCCGCCCTGGCCTTGCCTTCCTTCGCTTCCATGTGGCCGAAGTTGTCCTGGAGCATCTTGTTCCGCTGGCCGACGGTTTTTCCTTTTTCGCCGCCCATCATGGCCCGCATTTCCTCTTCCATATAGGGATCTTTCTCATCCCCCGCGCCGCCTTTCACGCCCATGGCCGCGGTGGCCTGGTCGATCTGTTGGGAGCGGACGGCCACGCGGTCCAGCGCCTGGCGGTATTTCGCGACCATGGACGAGACATCGCCGGACGCGCGGAGATCCCGCATCGCTTCCTGGAATGCCTGCACCCGCTGCGGGGACTGGACGAACCAGCCGTATCCTCCGCCCGCCAGCGCGAGACACACGCCGAGGGTGACGAGCAGTTCGCGGCGGCGGCCGCGTTTTTTCCGCTCCATCTGTTCGTCGAGAAGCAGGCCGAGTTCCTTGGAGGCGGCCTCATCGAGCCCCGCGTTTTCCATCGGCCGGACCAGATCCGGGGCGGGTTCGGGCGGGGCGGCCGCCACGGGGATGGGGGCGGGTGCGGGTTCCTGCGGGGGGACGGGAGCGGCGGCCGCCGGGGACGTCGGGAAGACCCGTGTCGGCGGTTTGCCCGGTTCGGACGAGTCCTGGAGGGCCGCTTGAAAAAGTTTGTTGAGCTTTTCTTTGTCCGTCATAAAAAAATGGGATGATCTGACTGTCAGCGTTTCTGTATCATGCGGAGTGGCATGTCCAGCAGCAAGCGTGGCCGAAATCATTTGCCCCCCGCCGCGCATCCGGCCAATCTCGCGGCCCACCATGTTTCCACGCCCGCCGAAGAAGTTTGTCCCGAAGCCGTTCGAGTATCATCAGGAGATCGAAATCACCATCGATTCGCTGACGAATCTCGGCAGCGGTGTGGGCCGCATCGACGGCTGGGTCGTCTTCGTGCCGTTTTCCCTGCCGGGGGAGCTGGTGAAGGCCCGCGTTTTCCGGAATGACAAGAACTGCTCGCACGCGGACCTGGTGGAGATCCTCACGCCTTCGCCGGACCGCATCCAGCCCGGTTGCCCGCTGTTCGGCGAGTGCGGCGGCTGCCAGTACCAGCACCTCAGCTATGACAAGCAGCTCGCTTGGAAAACCCGCCAGGTGGGCGAGCTGATGAAGCACATGGCCGCCGTCACTTTCCCGGTGAACGACTGCCTGTCCTCCGACCAGCATTGGAACTACCGCTCGAAGATCACCCCGCACTTTGAAAAGGCGAAGGACGGCGATCTCGGCCCCATCGGCTTCCTCGCTTTCGGCCGCCGTTCGCAGCTCATCGACGTGCCGCAGTGCCCCATCGCCATGGACACCATCAACCGCGAGCTGCCGGCCATCCGCGAGGGCCTCCGCAAGCGGGCGGGCAGTTTCAAGCGCGGGGCGACCGTGCTGCTCCGCGCGACGGAGGATCGTGTGGAAACCGACTTCAAGGCCACCGCCACCGAACACGTGGGCGACCTGAAATTCCAGTTCCTCGCCGGCGACTTTTTCCAGAACAACCCGTTCATCCTGCCCGCCTTCACCGGCTACGTCGCGAAGCAGGCGTGTGCGGGAGGCGCGAAATACCTGGTGGACGCCTACTGCGGTTCCGGCCTGTTTTCGCTCACTCTCGCCAGGCACTTCCAGCAGGTCGCCGGGGTCGAGGTTTCCGAAACCTCCTGCGAATGGGCGCGGAAAAACGCCGCGGCGAACCACATCACCAACGCCACCTTCCTCACCGCCTCCGCCGAGGCCATCTTCGACTCCATCAGCTTCCCCGCCGACGAAACCGCCGTGGTCATCGACCCGCCGCGCAAGGGCTGCACGCCGGAGTTCATCGACCAGCTCGTGAAGTTCTCCCCGGCGCGGCTGGTTTACGTTTCCTGCGATCCGGCGACGCAGGTGCGGGATCTCAAGCTGCTCAATGACGGCGGCTACCGGCTGGAGGATGTGCAACCCTTCGATCTCTTCCCGCACACGCGCCACCTCGAGTGCGTCATGACCCTGGTGAAAGCTTGATCCAGCGCATCCCATTCCAGGAATCCCCCACCGCCGGCGATGTCGCACGGCTGCGGGTGCTGCTGCGCGACGCGCTGACCACGTTGAAATTCCACCGGGCGGGAAAGATCACCGTGCTGAACCTCGCCTGCGGGCGTGCGGATGAGACCGGCGCGCTCGCCGCCGCGCTCGCCCCGGCGGAGATCAGCCACTACCTCGGCATCGACCTGCGGGCCACCGCCATCGAGGAAGCCGCGAAACGCTGGAAATCCGAGGACGGCGGCTCCATCGAGTTCCGCACCGGGGACGCCTCGTCCATCCACCGGATGAAACAGCTCCCAGCCTTCGATTTCATCTTCATCCGCCACCAGAACTACTGGCACCACCCCGCCGTGTGGGACCGCCTGCTGGGGAACGCCCTCGCCGCGCTGGCTCCGGACGGACTGCTCGCCTGCACGTCCTACTTCGACCGCGAGCACGAGCTTCTCAAGGCGTCGCTCCGCACCCGTGGCGCGGAGATCCTCTGGGACGTCCGCCACCCCGACTCCCGCCCGCTCAACGACGCCCCGGGGAAATCCGTGGACCGGCGGCTGGCGGTTTTTTCCAACCTTCCGTCTCCTTGAAGAAAATTCACCCCCAAGACGCCAAGGCCGCCAAGGACATGGAAATTTCAAAAATGGCAGTGTCGGATTTTTCCCAATCTTGGCGCTCTTGGCGTCTTGGCGGTGAAAAAAATTCCGATGACCCGGAGATATTCAAACCAAGCGCAGCACTGCCGGGATCGAAATTAAAGTTTCCCTGTCCTGAACTTCTGCTAAATATGCCGTGAAGTGAATATCGTGGATCAAATCGCCCTGCGGGCATCGGCCGAGCGCCCCGCGATCATTGCCGATGGCGCGACGCTCACCTACGGCGATCTCATGGAGCGCGTGTCCACCGCCGCCGCATGGCTGGACCGGCGCAAGGGTTTCCGCCGGGACGGGGTTTCCCGCGTGGGCCTCGATTGCGGAAACGGGGTGGAATACATCGTCCTCGCCCTGGCGATCTTGAAAACCGGCGGCTGCCTCGTCCCGCTTGCCGACGAACTGACCGAACCCGAGCGCCAGGAAATCATCACCCGCACCGGCCTGTGCGGCATCGTCACCGGAACTCCCGGCGGTCCGGAATGGCAATCGCTCGATACCCCGGAGCTGGAAAACGAAGCCGCCTTTTCCGCGCTGGATCCCGCCTTCATCCGTTTCAGCTCCGGCACCACCGGCCGGAGCAAGGGCGTGGTGCTCAGCCACGCCAAGCTGCGCGAGAGGATCACCGCCGCGAACGCCGCGCTGGAGATCGGCCCGCACGACAAGGTGCTGTGGATGCTGCCGATGGCGCATCATTTCGCCGTCTCCATCGTGCTTTACCTCTACCACGGGGCGTGCACGGTTTTGGGAAGCTCTCACCTCGCCACCGAGGTGCTGGAGCTGGCCCGGACCACCCGCGCCACCGTCATCTACGGCGCGCCGTTCCACCACTCGCTGCTCGCTGCGGACGATGGCGGCTACGCCTGGCCGGACCTCCGGCTGGCCGTGACCACCGCCGCGCCGCTGCCGGAAGCTCTCGCGGGACATTTCAAGAAACGCTTCGGCAAGCCGCTCGTGCAGGGCCTCGGCATCATCGAGATCGGCCTGCCGCTCCTGAACACCGGCGGAGCGGGAGACTCGCCGACCGCCGTCGGCAGGCCGCTGCCCGCCTACGATGTGGAGCTGCGCGATGACGAGGGCCTGCCCGTCGCCATCGGGAAAACCGGCGAGCTCTGGATCAAGGGACCCGGCATGTTCGACGCCTACCTCTCGCCGTGGCAGACCGTGGATGAGATCTGTGTGGACGGCTGGTTCGCCACCGGGGATCTCGCGGAGACGGATGCCGCGGGCCGCATCTACCTGCGGGGGCGGAAAAAAAGCGTGCTGAACGTCAGCGGCATGAAGGTTTTCCCGGAAGAGATCGAGGCCGCCATCGAGCGCCACCCCGCCGTGAAGCGCTGCCGCGTGGCCGGCATGCCGCACACCATCCTCGGCACGGTCCCGGCGGCGGAGGTCATTCTGGAAAACGGCGAGGTCCTCAAACCGCGCCAGCTCATCGAGTGGTGCCGCAAATCCCTCTCGATCTACAAGGTCCCCGTGCACGTGAAGTTCGTCTCCAACCTGCCCCTCACCGCCAGCGGCAAGATCCGGCGGGTGTGAGTGCCGGAGGATTCCGTGGACTGCGTGCAGCTCGCTGCCGCTTTCATCTGCCAGCTCGCTGGCCGGGGTGGCGGCCCGTATTTCTCATGGTGCGTCATCCCCCTTGCGTCAGCCAGCGGGAGGGCACGCCGAAGACAGTCCGCCGGTGCTCCGCCGTGTCAGCAAGCTGACTACGGAAAGCGGCAGCAAGCTGCGCGCAGTCCGAAAGCTTCGCCTGCTCAAATCGTCACTTTATTTTCGGAAACCGGCATCACCCTCTTCCTCTTCTTGGCGCCCTTGGTGTCTTGGCGGTGAACCTCCGGCGGAACCCATGTATCCGTCTTCCGCGCGCCGCTCTCCCGTGAATTCCGAAAATCCGGTTGAATATTCCCCGGTCCTGAACGTCATTCACCGTATGAAAAGCAAATTCCGCTGCCTGCGCCTGGCCGTGTATTCACTGGCTCTTGTGACCATCGGTTCCAGCGTGAGCTGCATGACCTCCTATGATGCAGCCGGCCGCCCGGTGCAATCCGTGGATCCCGCGCTGGCCGTGGCGGGTGTCGCCGCCGCCGGCCTCATCGGCTACGCGGCGGGGAATGACAACGACCATCACCATCACCACCATCACGGTGGATACTATGGTGGCGGGGGCTACTACCGTGGCGGCGGATATTACCGCGGCGGTCGCGAATACCGCCGTCATTGACCTGGGTCCGGCCGGTCATCTAGTGTGTGTGCGAGCCGCGATGGGCGCTTCCATCGCGGCTTCCCACATCGACCTCCGACCCTCCCATGCCCGATACCGCGAGCCGACTTTCCGTTTTCACCGAATCCGTCATCCGTGGCACCACCCGCCTCGCCAACCAGCATGGGGCCATCAACCTTTCCCAAGGGTTCCCGGATTTCGATCCGCCGGAGGAACTGCTCGCCGCGATGGAACGCGCCGCGCGCGGCCCCCATCATCAATACGCCGTCACCTGGGGCGCCCCGCGCTTCCGCGAGGCGCTCGCCCGCAAGATCCAGCGCTTCACCGGCCTGCCCATCCATCCGGATGAGAACCTCGTCGTCACCTGTGGCAGCACCGAGGCGATGATGGTCGCGATGATGACCGCCTGCAATCCGGGCGACAAGGTGATCATCTTCTCGCCGTTTTACGAAAACTACGCCGCCGACGCCATCCTGTCCGGCGCGGAGCCCATCTACGTGCCGCTGCGTCCGCCCGGCTTCGGGTTCGATTCCGAGGAGCTCGCGAAGGCCTTCGAGCAGAAGCCGAAAGCCATCGTCGTCTGCAATCCGTCCAACCCCACCGGCAAGGTCTTCACGCGTGACGAGCTGATGGAGATCCTCCGCCTCGCCGAGGAGCACGACGCCTTCGTCATCACGGACGAACCGTATGAGCACATCATTTTCGCGCCGCACGAGCACGTTTACTTCGCCGCGCTGCCGGGCGCGTTCGACCGCACCATCACCTGCAACTCCCTTTCGAAAACCTACTCCATCACCGGCTGGCGGCTCGGCTACGTGCAGGCCGCGCCGAAGGTCATCGCGCAGGCCCGCAAGGTGCATGACTTCCTCACCGTGGGGGCCGCCGCCCCGCTGCAGGAAGCCGCCATCGCCGGGCTGGAACTGCCGGACAGCTACTATACCGGACTCACCGCGCTCTACACCGAGAAGCGGGATATGTTCCTCGACATCCTCCGCAAGACCGGCCTGCCCTTCACCGAGCCGCAGGGGGCCTACTACGTCATGCTGGACATTTCCTCGCTCGGCTTCGCCAGCGACACGGCGGCCTCCGAGTGGTTCATCAAGGAGATCGGCGTGGCGGGAGTCGCGGGATCCAGCTTCTTCCGCGAGCCGGTGAACCACCTGATCCGCTTCCACTTCGCGAAAAACACCGCCACGCTCCAGGCGGCGGGCGAGCGGCTGATGAAATTGACGTAACAATTTTCCTCAAACGATCAGTAGCAATTCCCAAGAGACGTGCGATCTGTCCGTTAGCTGGTGGAAATCCATCAGCATAACCAAACAACCTGATCCTGACCATGAAATCAACATTGCTGCTCTCACTCTGCCTTGCCCCACTGCTCGCCACCGTTTCCTGCCGGGAAAAAGGACCTGGCGAAAGAGCGGGCGAAAGCATCGACAAGGCGGTCGAAAACGTCAAAGACGCCGTGGACCCCAAGGGCCCGGTCGAGAAAGCCGGTGAGAAAGTGGACAAGGCGCTGGGGAACTGAACCGGAGATTCACCACATAGGTCCTATAAGTGCTATAGGACCTATGCAGGCCGTCCCTACAACCGCTTCAGCAGGATCTTCCGGAACTCGATTTTCATCGGCGGTCCGACGTGGACCTGCACGCCGAGCAGTCCGTTTGGTTTCCGGTTTTCCGGATCCTCATCCCGCACCTCGGACATCAGGACTCCGTTGGTGAAATGTTGCAGCAGGTTTCCCTTGGCGATGATGTGGACCTGGTTCCACTCCTCCTTGAGCACCTTTTTCTGCAGCTCCGCGCGGTCCCCCAGCTCGCGACCGATCTCCGGCGGCGCGCCGGTTTTCAGGATCACGCTCTGGCCGCGATAGGCGAGGAACTGCCTGCCGCGCTCCTCGTAATTCTGGCCGCTCCACTGGTCTTTCCCGTCGATGTCGTCCTGGTATCCCCGCATCGCCCACTTCGCGCCGGGCACCTCGCTGCTGCGGTAGTTGATGCCGCTGTTTCCCTCGGCGGAAACGCGGTATTCCAGCTTGAGCTCGAAGTCCGCCACCTCGCCGCCGCGCCAGATGATGAAGGAGTTCTGCTTGAGCAATGTCTCCGGCCTCACCTCGCCGACGAGCGTGCCGTTCTCGGCTTTCCAGTAAACCGGATCGCCCTCCCAGTCCTTGAGGGTTCCGTCGAAGATGGAGACAAAGCCGTCATCCGCCGCCATCAAGGAGGCCGACAAAAACAAACCCATCGCTGAAAGCATGCCGGAGATCTTCATCCCCGGAAACTACGCCACCGCCGCCCGCAGACGAGCCAGATCCGGCGCCTGTGGTAAAAAAGGCACGGAGATGGAAGTATGGGATCGTGATCCCAGGCGAAGCCCTTGGACTGCGCGCAGCTTGCTGCCGCTTTCATTCGCCAGCTTGCTGGCCGGGGTGGCGGCTTGTATTTTTCATGGTGCGCCATCCCCTTTGCGCCAGCGGGCGGGGGGCGCGTCAAAGGCAGTCCGCCGGTGCTTCGCCGTGCCAGCAAGCTGGCTACGGAAAGCGGCAGCAAGCTGCGCGCAGTCCAAGGGGGGCTCCGCCTTGGCCGTCATTCCCCGCCTTTTCCTGCCGTCATCTCATTGTGGCTGAAAACCTCACACCGGTGAAAAATTCCCGCTCGCCTAGGTACCCTCCGGCACGACAGACTGCCCGCGTAAAACCCATGAAACGCCTCGTTCTCTTCGCCCTGTTCGCCGCCATCCCGCTCGCCGCCCATGCCGCGCCGCTCCGCGTCTTCATCCGTGGCGGGGTGAAAACCCACGGCCCGAACGCGCACGAACACGAACGTTTCCTCAACGAGTGGACCAAGCTCCTCACCGAACGCGGCATGAAGGCGGACGGCGCGAAGGACTGGCCGAACGCCATGCAGCTTTCCAAGACCGACGTGCTCGTCATGTACGCGCAGGACGGCGCGAACGCCACACCGGAGCAGAAGGAGAACCTCGCGAAATTCACCAAGCGCGGCGGCGGCATCGTCGTGATCCACACCGCGGTGGTCGGCAACGACCCCGCCTGGTGGAAGTCCGTCATCGGCGGCGCATGGGTGCAGGGCAAGACCAAGTGGCGCGAGGGGCCGATGGAGCTTCATTATTCCGAGAAGGACAAGCCCGGCGGCCCCCACCCCATCACCCTCGGCGCGGCGGACTTCAAGATGGACGACGAGATCTACTACGATCTCGACATGTCCCCCGATGTCCGCGTGCTGGCCGAGAGCGACACCCGCGACGGCACGCCCAAGGTCCAGGCGCAGATCTGGACTTACGAAAAGGACAACTACCGCGCCTTCGTCAGCATTCCCGGCCACCTCATCGGCACCTTCGAGCGGCCGAACTACCGGGCCATCCTGCTGCGCGGCATCGCGTGGACGGCGAAGCGGACCAATCTCGACGAGTTCTGCAAGCCTGAGGAAGTCAAAGCCCTGTCCGCCCCTGACAAATGACGGACAAGCTCCTCCCCACGCCCCGCCGCATGCTCTCGCTGGATGCCCTGCGAGGCATGGACATGCTTTGCATCATGGGGCTGGAGGACGTGATCCGCGAGCTCGCCCACTGGTGCCCGACGGCATTTCTGGAAAAACTCGCCGAGCAGTTCGAACACGTGCCGTGGGCGGGGCTGCACGCGTATGACCTGATTTTCCCGCTCTTCATGTTCCTCTCCGGCGTGTCCATCCCGCTTTCCATGGACTCCCGGCTGGACCGTGGTGACTCGCGGTGGGACATGTGGCGGAAAATCCTGACCCGCTGCGCGCTGCTCATCCTGCTGGGCATGGTTTACAACGGGGTGTTCTCCGACAAGCCCGTGGGACCGCGCTTCGCCAGCGTGCTCGGGCAGATCGGCATCGCATGGGCCATCGCCGCCTCGCTGCAGCTCGTCGTGCGGGACACCCGCAAGCGCGTGGCCATCCTCGTCGGCTGGCTCGCGGCCACCGCCGTCCTCCAGCTTCTCGTCCCGGTGCCCGGCCACGGCGCGGGCGTGCTCACCGAGACCGGCGCGATCAACACCTGGTTCGACCGCCTGTTCCTCCCCGGCCGCCTGCACGGCGGCAGCTTCGACCCCGAGGGCATCCCCAGCGCCATCTTCGCCGCCGCCATCACCATGGCGGGTTCCCTCGTGGGCACGTTCATGAAACGGCCCGATGCGTATTCATGGAAAACCGTCGGCACCCTGGCGGCCACCGGAGCCGCCGCCGTGCTGCTCGGCTGGGCCTGTTGGGCGGCCGGTTATCCGCCGATCAAGTCGCTGTGGACCGCGTCCTTCAACCTCCTCGCCATCGGCATCGCCACGCTGTTGTTCGCGCTGTTCTTCGGCATCATCGATGTGGCGCGCTGCCAGTCGTGGAGCTTCGCGCTGCGGGTCATCGGCATGAATTCGCTGACCATCTACCTCGGCTCCAAGCTCGTCTCGTTCCCGGACATGTCCGCCTTCCTCTTCGGCCGGGTGGTGGGGCCCGCCGGGGATGCCGCCCCGCTGCTGCTGCTTTGCGGCGTGCTCGTGCTGGAGTGGCTGGTGCTTTATTTCTTCTACAGGCAGCGGTGGTTCCTGCGGGTGTGAGCGGACGTGGAATTCCGCATCAGGGTGCCAATTCACCAGCGCCAACGGTGCGCGATGAGAGAGCCCGGGGCAACGCCCCGGGAATGGACGACGAAGCATATGGAGTCCTGACAGGACGGCATCCCTGGTGCCCCGCACCGTCCTTGATTTCGTCCTTACAGGACTTGCGAAATGAGTCGGTCCATGACCCGGGGCTGCGCTGCGCTCACCCCGGTCTATCTCATTCCGCACCTTTGGTGCTTTTTTCCGGAACGGTTCTCGTCGTGGACACGGTGGATCCGTTCGTTTTTTTCCGATCCTTCTCAATGATGTCGGAAAGGCGCTCCGGTTCGATCATCACGGCGATCGTCCGCAGCCTCGTATGGAAAACGGACCACTCGATCCTTGAGAGGATCCCGCACAATCCGCCGTCCGCGGTGACCACGGGCGCGCCGCTCATGCCGCCCCGCGCCACCAGGGTGGTCGGGAAATCGTGGAGGCCTTGTCCGAGATCCCGGCCCTTGGAATCCAGGACTTTTCCCGCAGCGAAAAAGGATCCGTTCCCGGTGATTTTCCGCAAGTCATAGGTCCCGTTCTTATCCGGCGCCAGCACTCCGCGTCCCTTCCGGTCCGCGCTGAACACGATGTCGCCCGGCGGTGAGGTGGCCTTCATCTTCTTGAAAAAAGGTCCTCCCGTGGGCGCGATTTTCAGCAATGCCAGATCCGCATCGGGATCGCTCCACACCAGCCGCCCGGGATGAGGTTTTTTCAGGAGGTCCGTCTCGATGAAAAACGGCTTGTCCCGCACCACGTGCCAGGCCGTCAGGTAGTATCCATCCGCGGTCACCGCCGCCGCACGGCCTCCCGCCGGCACACCGTAGGCGGAGGAGTCCGGCCTGTCGCTCGAGCCCGTCGAGACAAGACCCACCCGCGCGCCGATGTGATCGCGCATGGCCTTCTTCTCCTTGCCATCGCCGATGTGGCGGTCCGTCTCCGTTTTCTGGAGCGCCCTCACTTCGGGATTGTCATACTTCCAGAAAGAAACGTCCCCGGCACAACCGAGCAGGAAGACCGACATCAGGGATGGCAACAGCAGGGGGATCCGCATGACAACTTTATGAGGGAAATCCCGGCGGCAGGTCAATCCCGGCGGTGGTGAACGGGTGGATGGCCCACGGCGGTGCCCCCGGGGGGATGCCACCCTCCGGCCTTCCGGAAATTTCATGGCTCGTCATCGCGGATTCCAGGTGGCAGGGTGCGTCCGGGCCCGTCATCCTTCACCAGGCGCGGGCTTGAATCACCAGCATCCAGACACATTGAAAACGTTTAAAGAACTCGGCGTCCGCGCGGACCTCATCAAGGGCATCCAGGAGCTCGGCATCATCCATCCCACCGACGTGCAGGACCAGGCGATCCCGTTCCTGCTGGAAAACGGTGGCGATCTCGTCGCCCAGGCGCAGACGGGCACGGGCAAGACGGCGGCGTTCGGCCTGCCGCTGCTGATGAAGGTGAACCCGAAGTCGAACGACATCCAGGCGGTGGTCGTCGCGCCGACGCGCGAGCTGGCGAAGCAGATCGGCAAGCAGCTCTTCCGCTTCACCAAGTTTTCCGAGCAGAAGATTTTCACCGAGGTGCTGTGCGGCGGGGACAACTTCGACAGGCAGGTGGCCTCGCTCCAGCGGCCCACTCACATCGTGGTGGTGACTCCGGGACGCCTGCTGGACCTTTTCCAGAAGAAGGCGCTGACGCTGCTGCATGTGAAACACCTGGTGCTGGACGAGGCGGACGAGATGCTCAGCATGGGCTTCAAGAAGGAGCTGGTGAAGATCTTCGGCCTCACGCGGGCGCGCAAGAGCACCTGGCTTTTCTCGGCGACCATCCCGGACGCCATCAACGGTCTCATCAAGGACTGCATGTCCGGAAAGCCGCAATCGCTCAAGATCGACAAGGCGCACGTGGTGAACCGCGACATCGACCACCGGTTCGCGATCTGCGGCCGGGACGAGAAGACCGAGTTCATCTCCGGCTTCCTCAGCCGCCAGGGGGAGAGCCGCGGCGTGATCTTCTGCCGCACCAAGGCGGGCGCCATCGTGCTCGGGAAACAGCTCGCGGCCAAGGGGTTTCCCGTGGCGGTGCTGCAGGGCGACCTCACGCAGAAGGAGCGGGACACCATCATGCGGTCGTTCAAGAAGGAGCGCGTGCAGTTTCTCATCGCCACGGACGTCGCGGCGCGGGGGATCGATGTCGAGGGGCTCTCGTTCGTGATCCACCACCAGCTTCCCGAGCAGATCGAGTACTACACCCACCGTAGCGGAAGAACCGCCCGGGCCGGAAAGAAGGGGATCTCCCTGACACTGGTGGAGCCGAGGGAGCGGGCGAAAATCACGAAGCTGGAGAACACGCTGGATCTTTCTTTTTCAGAGGTGCGCTGAATTTCCGGTCGGACGGGGCGGGCGGCGGATGATCTCCGCTTGACGCCCCGCGGTTGCGGGATTCTGTTGGGAAAGCGGTTCCCCCGCATTCCTGCCATGAGCTCCAACCTACCTGCCCGCGCGGTTTTCAGCATCCCTTCCATCGTCGCCATCATCGCGGCGATCCTGAGTTTCAAGACAGCGGCTTTTTTCGGCCTCGTCTTCGCGCTGGTGGCCGTCATCGCCGGACTGCTGGGACTCGTTCTGTCACTCTCGCCGGCACGGCGCGGAGGCGTTCTGAGCCTTGTCGGAGTGTTCGGCGGCCTGCTCGGCATCATCGCGGCGGTGGTGAAGGCGATCCACTGGATCGTAAACATCGGGTAACCAACCGCTGGCGGCGGAGGCGATTGTTAGATTTTGAAAACGGTCCCGCGTGATGGATTTGGCACGACAGGTGCTATTTCAGAAGTGTCGCGACACTATTAGGCGGTCCGACTGAGATGCCTCCAGGTTAATGGGTTTTCCGGGGGATGATCAGTCGGACCGCTTTCTTATTGAAGGGTAGGCGCGGTGGCGGCGGACCGGATGGAATTCGCGGCGCTCAATCATTTTTTTATCATAATGTAAAGATTGTTCTTGCGGGAAGTGCGGGCAGGTGGTAATTCTTCCGCGTCGCAAGACAAGGCGGTCCGACTGAGATGCCTCCCGGGTTAATGGGTTTTTCCTAGGGTGGATGATCAATCGGGCCGCTTTTTTATATACGTTTTCCGAGAGGGAGGCGGAATCGGAGGGAGTGATTGAGGAGTTGTTAGGGATCGGTTCTTGGGAAAGGGAAATTTCTGACGACGGATTTCGAGTCCCGGGCGAGCATCCCGGGCGGCGTGCGGCATTCTTCAGCGCCAACGGCGCGAAATGAGAAAGCCCATGGCAACGCCATGGGAATGGTTCCAAACGATCCGGAGTCCTGAAGGGACGTGATCAAAGGGAGGCGATGCACCATGGATGTCGTCCCTTCAGGACTCTTGGCCGTGGTTGTGGCATGCCCCGGGGTTGCGCTTCGCTCACCCCGGGCTGTCACATTCCGCACCTTTGGTGCTGAAGAATGAACCTGAACACCAGACAAGGATCCGCCATACTTTCCCATTCCGCGCCTTTGGTGCTGAAGAATGGGCCTGAAAGCACCGGACCACGGTCCGCCATGCTTTCCCACGGCGATCAACTAGGGAGAATGGATGATGGAAGCGAAGAGGTTAACCACGGAAAACACGAAATACACGGATGGTAATGTGCCGAAAATCCAAGAGTCCGGAAAAAGGCACCGCCAGTCAGCGGTGGAATTTCAAAGTCATTCTTAAAATCCGTGTATTCCGTGTATTCCGTGGTCAGAAATCTTCATGCCATCCCCAGCTTGATCGTCGTGCATGCATTCCCATTCCGCGCCTTTGACGGTGGAGAATGGCGCATCATGATTTTTTTAGCATATTGTAAAGATTGTTCTTGCGGGAGGGGCGGCAGGGTGGTAATTCTTCCGCGTCGCAAGACAAGGCGGTCCGACTGAGATGCCTCCCGGGTTAATGGGTTTTTCCTAGGGTGGATGATCAATCGGGCCGCTTTTTTTATGTACGTTTTCCGAGAGGAAGGCGGGATGGAAGAGGTTGTTAGGGATCGATTTTGGAAATGGAAATTTCTGACTACGATTTCGCATCCCGGGCAGGCATCCCGGGCGACGGGGGCATCTTCAGCGCCAACGGTGCGAAATGAGAGAACCCATGGCAACGCCATGGAAAAGATCCCCGAAGCGACCGGAGTCCTGAAGGGACGTGATCAAGGGGAGGCGATGCGCGACGGATGTCGTCCCTTCAGGACTGGTGCGATGGTTGTGGCATGCCCCGGGGTTGCGCTTCGCTCACCCCGGTCTTTCACATTCCGTGCCTTTGGCACTGAAGAACGGGGCTGAAAACACCGGACCACGATCCGCCAGGCATTCCCATTCAGCACCTTTGAAGCAGGAAAAAGGCGCATCACGATTTTTTTGGCATATTGTAAAGATTGTTCTTGCGGGAAGTGCGGTGGGGTGATAATTCTTCCGCGTCGCAAGACAAGGCGGTCCGACTGAGATGCCTCCCGGGTTAATGGGTTTTTCCTAGGGTGGATGATCAATCGGGCCGCTTTTTTGTGCACCTGTTCCGGCATCCCCTCCCCTGGGCTGCGCTTCGCCCTCCCCGGGCTGTCCCATTCCGCACCGTTGATGCAGGAAAGACTTCCCCGTATCACACGCTCTCCACAAGGAACGAGCGGATGTCGAACGCCCGGAGTTCCAGCGGATTTTCCGTTGGCGCGGCGGGCAGCGGGTTTTCCAGCAGGTCGCATTCGCGGAGTTTCAGTCCCGGCAGATTCACCGTGATGCCGCCGGTGGTCCTGCGTCCGCCCGCCTCAACCACCCGCAGGACGAGGGCCTTGCCGTCTTCCGAGCGCTTGAGCGCTTCCAGCGTCACGCCCGGCTTGTCGATGGATATCCACGAACCGCTTTCGCCGCCTTTGACCGATCCCTTGGCCACGACCAGCGGCACATTGAGCGCCAGCGCGGCTTCGTTCACGCCACCCTGCAGGGTATCTCCCGCATGGGGAAACAGGCTGAAGGTCCGGCGGTGGATGCCGATGTCCGCGGTGGGGTCCGGGGCGCTCGCGCTTTTCAGGAGGGTGAGCCGCAGCCGGTTGCCGAGCACGTCGCAGCCGAAGATGCCGTTGTTCAGCAACGCCACGCCGTAACCGCTCTCGGTGAAGTCGATCCACCGCTGGATCGGGATTTCAAACCGTGCGGCATCCCAGCTCGTGTTGCGGTGCACCGGGCGGCGGACGTGGCCATACTGGATCTCGCACACCGAGTGGTCGGTGCGGATGGCCAGCGGGAATGAAACTTTAAGCACGCGGTCGCGCTCCTTCCAATCCACCGTGGTGTCGAAATCCAGCCGCGCGCTTCCGGCGGTGAGGATGACGCGCTGGGTGACAAGCGAGCCGCCCACGGGACGGGTGAATTCCAGCGCGCCGCGCAACGGATGGTTTTCCACGATTTCCCCGCTTCCGCCGCCGCCAACGATCTCGTAATCCTCCATCGCGGATGCCTCGATGTCCCAGGCGCTCCAGCGGTTCGGGTAGTCCCGGAGCAGGTGCAGTTCGTTCGCCGGGCCGTCGAGCACCTCGCGGTTTTCGCGCAGGTCCAGCACGGAGGCGATGACGCCGTCCGCGAGCACCCGGACTTTCAGGATGCCATTCGCGATGGTCCAGCCGTCCCCGGTTTTCACGATCTCCACCGGCTGCCAATCGACAGGAGGGACATCGGAAACCCCGGCGAATCCGCACGCCGGTACGGTCGCGACGGAAAGCCTGTCATCCGCGGCGACGACCTCGCGACGGTCCTGCGCGAGGGTGTTGAAAGCGGTCCATCCGGGACCGTCCGACAGAAGTCTTTCCACCCCCGCCTCACGCACGGCGAGGGCGAGTTTTTCGATCACTTCATAATCACGGCGGCTTTCCTCATAGACGCGGTGGATCGAGGAGCCGGGCAGGATGTCGTGGAATTGGTTCAACAAAAGAAGCTTCCACGCGCGGTCGAGCACCTGTGCGGTGAGCGACGTTTCCTTCACGGGATGGTGGCCCGGCACGTCCCACACCGTGCGGTCCGGATGCGGGTCTGTCAGAACCAGTTCGCCCGGGGCGAGCACCGAGGTGATGGCGTCGAAAAACTCCGCGTCGCGCAGCAGCAGCTCGCAGCGGCGGTTCATCAGCTTGTTGTGCGCCTGGCTGGTGTAGGTCCCGCGGTGCAGCTCGAGGTAGAGCTCCCCCACCCACACCGGAGGGTCCTCGATGTCCGCCATCGCGGCGTCGAAGAATCCCTTCACCGTGCCGAATTCCACGGCGGGCATGCCTTCGAAGTTTTCCCAGCGCTTGATGCGCTCGATCATCTCGACCGTCGGTCCGCCGCCGCCATCACCGTAGCCATACGGCATCAGCGAGCGGGAGGCGCGGTCCTTCTGGGCGAACTGCCTTTCCGCGCGCGCCAGCTCCCTGCCCTGCACGCGGGCGTTGTAGGTATCGACCGGCGGGAAGTGGCTGAAGATCCGCGTGCCGTCGATGCCCTCCCACAGGAAGGTGTGGTGCGGGAAGCGGTTGGTGTCGTTCCAGGAAATCTTTTGGGTCAGGAAGCGGTCCACCCCGGCCTTGCCGAGGATCTGCGGCAGGGCGGCGGAGTAGCCGAAGACATCCGGCAGCCAGAGATCGCCCGTCGTGACGCCGAACTCGCGGCTGAAGAAATCCTTGCCGTGGACCAGCTGGCGCACGAGCGATTCGCCGGAAGGCACGTTGCAATCCGGCTCCACCCACATGCTGCCCATGGCCTCCCACTGGCCGCGCGCCACCGCGTCCCGGATGCCCTGATAGATGGTGGGATAGTGCGCTTTCATCCACAGATACTGCACCGGCTGGGAACAACTGAAGCGGTACTCCGGGTGGACCTCCATGTAGGCCAGCGCGGTGGAGAACGTGCGGGCGCACTTGCGGATGGTCTCGCGCAGCGGCCAGCACCACGCGGTGTCGATGTGCGCGTGCCCTGTCGCCGTGATGCGGTGGACGGTGTCGCCGTTTTTCGCGGCCAGCAGGGGGGCGAGGATCTCCCGCGCCTTTCCGACCCACGAGCGGTCGCCGCGCTCCATCACGCGGCATGCCTGGTCCAGCCCGCGCAGCAGGCGCGCGCGGCGGGTGCCTTCCTCGGGGAGCTCCAGCATCGCCTCCCGGCAGACGCGGAAGTCCATGAGAAGCGCGAAAACCCCGGCATCATAGATCGCGAGCCGCGCCTCCTGCATGCGGAAAAGCCGTGCCTCGGGATCCACTCTCACGCCGTTGTCCCAGTGCCATTCGGACACTGGGTTTCCGGACGCCTCGACGTGGAAATCCACCAGCTCGCCGCCCTTCGCTTCCGTGAAAAGCGGGATGGCCTTGCGATAGCGGCTGACGGCGATGACCGGCCTGCCGTCCATCCACACCTGCCCCTCGCGGCCGAAGCCCTCCTCGTTTTCAAAACTCAGGTCCACCACGGCGACCACCGTTTTCCCGCTCCACGCGGCGGGCACCTGGCTGCGGAAACGGAACCACGCGGTGCCCCATGTCTTCCCCCATGCCGCGCCCTCGCGGACTTCCGTGAAACTCTGCGCCATCGCCTCGGCGTGGCTGACGGGTTCTCCGTCGGCCTCCCACATGGCCACCTCCAGCGGAATCTTCTCCTGATAGAGCAGGGGCAGGATGAACCGATCCTCCGCCATCTCGATACGGGTTTCCTTCTTCTGACGGGTTTCCATAAATTGTGTTTTTTCCTAGCTCCTCACCACTCGCGTTCTTTCTTGTGTGAACCGTGCTGACATCCGTGCCCGCGGTCAATCGCATGAAGCGCGGATCATGCCGAATTTCCCGGCGGAACACATGGTTTTTGGCGTCATCTGGTGATTCCGATCCTCACTCGTGCCAAATGGATCCGCACGGGTCCCCCGCCCCTCCGCACTCACCCACCGGCCGGAGAAATCCCGTGCAGGGTCTTCACCACCTGCCATGCCGCCTCCACGTGATGCACGCGGAACAGATGGGCGCCCCTCGTCATGCACGTGCTGACGCACGCCACCGTCCCCGCATCGCGCCCGGCGGGGTCCGCCAGCCCGAGCACCTCGCCGATCACCGTCTTCCGCGAAACGGGAACGAGGACGGGCCGTTGGAATTTTTTCAACCGCGCCAGCTCGCGATACACCGTCAGGTTGTCGTCACGCTGCTTGGCGAAGTCGATGCCCGGATCGAGGATGACCGCGTCATCCGGCAATCCGGCGGCGCGGGCCAGCCCGATTTTCTCCTCAAAGAACCGCTCCATTTCCGCCATGACGTCGTGCCACTGCTGTTGGAAATGCGGGACTTTCGGCTCGCCCACGCTGTGCATGACGAGCAATGCCGCGCCGTGCTCCGCGCAGAGGCGGGCGTTCCGGTCGTCCGGAAGCGCGCCCATGTCATTCACCAGCTCCACCTTCCCGGACGGCAGGATTTCCGTGACCACATCGGGCCGCCAGGTGTTCGCCGAAAGCACGGGCGGCCACACCTGCTCCGCGTCACGCGGTTCCACACCCTGCCAGACATCCTCCCAGCGGCCGATGAATCCCCGGAACCGCCGGATCTCCTCCTCCACCGGGATGGCGGCGCGGTTCGTGCGCGCGCTTTCCGCCCCCACGTCGATGACATCCGCGCCCGCCGCGACCTGCCCACGGGCCAGCTCGACCGCTTTTCCGAAATCCAGCGTGCCATCGCCAGAAAACGAATCGTCATTCACATTCACGATCCCCATCACCAGCGGACGCCGGGGAAAATCGATCACCCGCTCGGGAAGCCTCAATCGCATGCCGGTTTCCTAAATCCTGAAATCTGGAAACTCAACTCTCATCCCGCTTGCCCACGGCGGCTCCATCACTACCCTGCCGGACATGTCATCCACTTTCGGCCAAGTTTTCCGCATCCACACCTTCGGCGAGTCGCACGGCGGTGGCGTGGGCGTTGTCATCGACGGTTGCCCGCCGCGCGTCCCCGTGTCCGTGGAGCAGATCCAGCACGAACTGGACCGCCGCCGTCCCGGGCAGTCGGAGATCGTCACTCCGCGCAAGGAAGCGGATGCGGCGGAAATCCTCTCCGGCCTGCAGGACGGACTGACGCTCGGCTCCCCCATTTCCATCATCGTCCGGAACACCGACCAGCGTCCCGGCGCCTACGAGGAGATGGCGGTGAAATACCGCCCGAGCCACGCGGACTACACCTATGACGCGAAATACGGCATCCGCTCCGCCTCCGGCGGCGGGCGGGCGTCGGCGCGGGAGACCATCGGCCGCGTCGCCGCGGCGGCGGTGGCCCGCCAGGTGCTGGACAAGCTTCACCCGGGCATCGAGGTGCTCGCCTGGGTGAAATCGATCCAGGAACTCAACGCCGAGGTGGATCCGCAGACGGTGACCGGGGAAACCATCGAGTCGAACATCGTCCGCACCGGGGATCCGGCGATGGCGGAGACGATGATCGAGCGCATCAAGGCGATCCGCAACGACGGCAACTCCGTGGGCGGAGTGATCGAGTGCGTCATCCGCAACTGCCCGCCCGGCCTGGGCGAGCCGATTTTCGACAAACTGGAGGCGGATCTCGCCAAAGCCATGCTCTCTCTGCCCGCGACCAAGGGCTTTGAAATCGGCTCCGGATTCGCCGGCACCCTGCTCACCGGCCGCGAGCACAACGATCCGTTCCGCATGATCGACGGCCGTGTCCGCACCACCAGCAACCGCTCCGGCGGCGTCCAGGGCGGGATTTCCAACGGCGAGAACATCATCTTCCGCGTCGCCTTCAAGCCGACCGCCACCATCATGACCGAGCAGGACACCGTCACCTCCGGCCACGAGAACACCGAACTCAAGGGCCGCGGACGCCACGACGCCTGTGTCCTCCCCCGGGCCGTGCCCATCGTCGAGGCGATGGCCACCCTGGTGCTCACGGATCATCTCCTGCGGCAGAGGGCGATCGGCTGAGAAGGTTCCACCGGCAGCCATTCGTAAAACTCCCAAGCCGTGGACGCTTCCGAAATTCCCCTGGACTCCGCCGCGCACACGCATGACGGATTTTTCAAGGCGGTCTTTTCGCAGCCCGAGCATGCGGTGGCGTTTTTCAAAAGCCACCTGCCCGCGGAGGTCACCGCTCTCGTCGAATGGCCGTCCTTGGAGCTGCTGCCCGGTTCGTTTGTGAAATCCAGCCTGCAGCAGGCCCACTCGGACCTGTTGTTTTCCGTCCGCATGGGTGAGCGGGAGACGCTCCTTTACCTGCTCTTCGAACACCAGAGCACGCCCGACCCCGCCATGCCGCTGCGGTTGCTCGGGTACATGAGCGAGATCCACCTGAAACATCACAAGGAAAACAAGCTGCCGCTCAGGCCGGTGCTGCCCTTCGTCCTCCACCAGGGACCGGACCGCTGGACCGCATCGACCGCATTTGAGGATCTGTTCGAACTTGAGGGAGAAGCCCGCGAGGCGCTGCTGCCGTTCCTGCCGAAATTCAGCCACGCGCTGCTCGACCTCACCCGCTTCGATCCCTCCGCCGGTGAGGAGGACGCCCGGGTGCGCGCGGTGCTGCAACTGATGAAGCTCGCCCGCGAGAAGGAACTGCTGCGCTTTTTCCGCTGGTTGTCCCGATTTTCCGCCAAGGACCTGTCTGAAAACCTGCTACGGCTGATCCTGCTCTATGCGATGCACTCGGACAGCGATCTTGACGCGGAGAAAATCTACCATAACCTGTCATCCAATCCCGAACTTGAGAAAAGCACCATGTCCGTCGCTGAAAAACTGAGAGCCGAAGGCCGTGTCGAAGGCCTTACAGAAGGGAACTGGATCGGGAAAATCCAAACACTTGAGGAATTCCTCGAAAAAGCCATTTCTTCGAATGAAGTCCTCGAGGCGATGACACTCGCTGAACTCGAAGCACTGCACGCCCTGCTTCACCGCGAATACGAAGTCCGCTTCAAGCGCGGCTGAAACGTGGTCCGCTTTCCTGGAAAATCGCGTGGGGACATAGTCTAGGGTTGATGTCCGGTGGCTGGAAAGACTCTCCTGAGTCCGTCCACTTCCATCACCTTGTCCCCCGACCTCATTCCATCACTCAGCCTCGGCACGGCGGCGCTCGTCCTGTTCGTTCTCTGCGCCGGCTTCGTCATGCTGCGCGGGCTCGCCCGGATGATCGTCGGCACGCTCACGCTCGGGATTTCCGCCTGGGTCGGGTTCCGCGTGTGGCAGGCGGCCCCGGCGTTGTCATTCGAGTGGCTCGGGCAGTCCCAGCCGTGGATCACCAACGGCCTGCCGGTCCTGGCGTTCGTTCTCGTGTTTTTCCTGCTGCGGAAAATCACCAATTTCTTCACCAGTCCGTTCGGTGGCGGCTCCGGAAGTTCGGGTCCCAGGACGCTCGCCGGCACCGTTTTCCGCCTCGTTTTCGCTCTCATCCCCGCATCGCTCCTGTGGATCATCGGAGCCGCGCTCGTCCACCACGCGGGGTCCATCGCCGAGCTCAAGGCCAGCTCCGGGAAGGGGAAACCGGAGCAAGGGTTTGTCCAGAAACTCAAATCCACCCTTGAGTCCACCCTGCCCGCGGACTGGCTCGCCGCCCTCGATCCCTTGGCGGACCCGTCCCGCCTCAGCCTCGCCAAGCTCATCGCCGCGCAATCCTCGCCCGAATTCGCACCGGAAATCGACCCCGCCACCGGCAAGCCCATCCCCCGCGCCATCCTTGTGGAGGATCCCGCCCTTCAAACGCTTGCCCGCGAGGGAAATTTCAGCACACTCCTCCGTCATCCGCTGCTCACCAAGGCTCTCGCCGATCCCAAGATCCAGCAACGGCTCCGTGACCTCGCCCAATGAGAACGGAAGCAAGTTTCCCCAGCATTTTCCAACTTTCCAATCCGCCACTCCCAGCCTCTTCCATGTCCTACCTCGTCACCATCGGCCTCGAAGTCCACAGCCAGGTCAAGACCCAGACCAAGATGTTCTGCGCCTGCCGCACCTCCTTCGGCGACACGCCGAACACGAACACCTGCCCCGTCTGCCTCGGCATGCCCGGCGCGCTTCCCGTCCTGAACCGCGAGGCCATCGAGAAAACCCTGCTCACCGGCCTCATGATCGGCTGCGGATCGCCGGAAATCTCCAAATGGGACCGGAAAAACTACTTCTACCCGGACATGCCGAAAAACTACCAGACCACGCAGATGGACCTTCCCCTCTGCATCGGTGGCGGCGTCCCGCTCTACGACCACTGCTACCCCACCGACGCCCGCAAGAGCATCACCACCGCGAACAAGGTCGTCCGCCTCAACCGCATCCACCTTGAGGAGGACGTCGCGAAATCCACCCACCTCGGGAACTCCTCGCTCATCGACTTCAACCGCGCCGGCACCCCCCTCATGGAGATCGTCACCGAGCCGGACCTCGAATCCGCGGAAGAAGCCTTCGCCTACGTCCGCTCGCTCCAGATGATCCTCCAGCAGGGCGGTGTTTCCGACGCGGACATGGAAAAAGGCCAGCTCCGCTGCGATGTGAACATCTCCCTCCGCAAGAACGCCTCCGACCCGCTCGGCCAGAAGGTGGAGCTGAAAAACCTCAACTCCATCTCCGCCATCCGCCGCGCCATCCATTTCGAGATCCAGCGCCAGACCGAGGAGCTCGACCGCGGCATCCCGCAGATCCAGTCCACCCGCCGCTGGGACGACGACCGGGGCGAGACCCAGATGATGCGGACCAAGGAGGACGCGCACGACTACCGCTACTTCTCCTGCCCGGACCTCCTGCCCATCGAGACCGCGCCGCTGCTCGCGAAAGTCCGCCCGCTCGTCCCCGAGCTGCCGCACGAACTCGCCGCCCGCTTCGAGAAAGACCTCGGCGTCACCGCCTACGACGCCTCCGTGCTCTCCTCGGACAAACACCTCGCCCGATACTTCGAGGCCGTCACCGACGCCGCCATCCCCGGCAAAAAAGTCGCGAATTTCATCATCAACAACCTGCTCGGGACCCTCAACGAGCGCGCGCTCGGCATCGACGAATGCCCCGTCGCCCCGGAAAAACTCCGCGCCCTGCTCGTCCTCATGGAAAACGGCACCCTCGCCGCGAACCAGGCCAAGGAAGTCTTCACCGTCCTCTTCGACGCCCCGGAAAAAGACCCCGCCGCCATCGCCGACAGCCTCGGCTTCAAGCCCGCCGCCGCCGGCGAGCTTGAAGGCCTCGTGGACCAGGCCATCGCCAACAACCCCGCCGAAGTCGAAGCCGTCAAAGCCGGAAACGAAAAACTCCTCAACTTCCTCACCGGCCAGGTCATGAAACTCGCCACCACCAAGCCGAACCCGAAACAGGTCACCGAGCTCCTCAGGGCCCGTCTCCTCTGACCGGAGCCCCACCGGGACCGCGGAATTCATTCCGCGCGAAACCCTCGGAGCTGCCGGCCCAACCATTCGGAAAGCCCCCACCGCGACTTCCGAAGGGATGGCCTCACGTTTCAAAAACCGCAGAATCCCGGTGTTCCCCTACATCGATCTGATCTGGGTGGACGACTCCACATTTGCGAAAATGGCGGAAGCGGATCCGGCCGATGCCCGCAAGGAAAGAGTCCCAGTCATCAATTTCCGGGCGCTGCTCGCCATGAAGCTTTACGCACTGAAAGACGGACAAACCCGCCAGCACAAAGATCTGCTCGATATCCGCGCCCTTCTGAGCTACGGTTATCTCAAGATTCCCGACGAAGAGTTCAAGGTCCTCTGCGAACGTTACTCCGGTCCGCTGGCTTACGACCAAATCAAATCAAACTCATGAACGCTCTCGATCTGGAGTTCGGTGACTTTTCCGACCATCCGCCACCACCACAGGTGACGCTGGACATTTACGAAAAGTGGGTCTTCGAATTTCTTGCCAGCGGCATGCGCCGTCCCATGACCGACGAGGAACTCCTCGCCGATTTCATGCGCAACGAAGGACGCCAGACCGAGGAGTGGCCGGACTTCGGCGCACACTGAGTTCCGTGGAACCGTGATCCGGCCACCGGCGTCATCGCTTGGGCCGGCTCAGAATCTGGCGGTGAATTGAGACCGGATTCTGATCCACCACAGCGCGGACGGCATCCAGAGAACCAGTCCTCCCGTTAGATAAACTCCGGAGAACACCACTTGCAGGTGGGTTTGCGAGGCGATCATCGCCCCGAAAAAGAACTGGCAGAAAAACCCGGCGAACAGGAAAAGGAAAACCCAGCCGAAATACCACATCCAGACGGGTTTGCGCATCAGGCCGTAACAAAGGATTCCGCAAATAAGGGAGAAGGCGAGCAGGTATGGTCCCATGAAGTCAGGCGGCTTTTTGCAGAGGATTTCATATCACCTCCCCTCAGGATGAAACATAAAAAACCGGCCTTTTCCCGTCACCGTTCCAGTGCCCGCGCGGGTGGCGAGCCTCCTCTGTTAGCACTGGTTCGCGAAATCGGATTTTGATCCAACTAATTTATTTCGAATGGAATCCCTTCTGATAAGGCATTGGAGTCGTCCAAGCCGGAGTAATGTTTCACGAAGAGGAAAAATCCCAAGCGGCGTGACGCTGACGCGCAAGGCTGACGCGTGACACCGGCCCATCCCGCCGCACTCCATGGAGCGGCGATACGTGATCGCCCCTCTCCTGCAGGCCGTGACGACGCAACATCCATGGTGTAGTGACACCCTCCTGGCCCTTCCCTCCCCACATCTCCTCCGCGCTCTTCGCGTTCTCCGCGTTTCGATCCATCAAACAACCCAAGCCCGGCCCACCTCTGATGACTGGTCACTCCGCACCTCTTCCTTTGCGACCCTTCGCGACCTTTGCGCCTTGGCGGTGAATCTCAAACCCAAGCCAACCCGCCATCAAAGCACCCCGAACCTCCGCTCCAGGATCTCCCGGCGGAAGTTGAAGATCGATTCCAGCTTCCTCCTCACGAACACCGCGTGCGCGATGGCTCCGAACGGGCCGAAGCCGAGGCCGTAGTGGACAAGGTCCCGCATCAGCACACCGCCGGGGACGTCCTCGAAGGTGTGGCGGTGGTGCCAGAGTTTGTAGGGACCGAAGCGTTGCTCATCGACGAAGGAGTTTCCCCAGTCCACGGACTTGATCTCGGTCACCCAGCCCACCCGCACCAGCGGCAGGATCTTCATCCGGTAGGAAATGATCTGGCCGTCATACATCCGCTCGCCCGGCTGGCTGAGGATCTCGAACCCGATCTCCTTCGGTGTGATCGCGTCCAGATTCCGGGGCGTCGAGAAAAACTCCCATGCCTCCTCTCGGGAAATCGGCAGGCGTTGTTCTTGCTGGAGCTGGTGGACGGTCATGCGCTTGTTAGGGAAGTAACAGCGATGGAGAGCGGGCCGCAAGCCCCGGCGTCAGCAAACAGAAACCAATGTGGCTTTTCGGAATACCGTCGCAGCCGGAGATATCTGAAATGCCTCGTCGAACCGGTTTTTTTCAGCCGCAAAGGCCAAAAAACCGATCGGGCGGGCAAGAACTCCGCCTCCTTCGCATATCAACACCCGCAGGACACTTGATGAAAGTGCGTGACCCTGTGGATGCGCCCGGAGCTCCGGTCGTTTCGCGCGGGATGAATCCCGCGCTCCCGGTGTGGCGGAATGATCCGCCCTTGGGATCAATCCTCCTCGAACTTGCGGGTGATGAGATCACCGATCGCTTCGAGAGCGGCTTCCTCGTCCGAGCCGTCGGCACTGACGGAGATGATGGAACCGTGGCCGGCCGCGAGCATCATGAGACCCATGATGCTTTTGCCATCCACTTCCTCGCCATCCTTCTCGACGAAGATGTCCGCTTGGAAACGGTTGGCCGTTTTGACGAATTGCGCGGCGGGGCGAGCGTGGATGCCGAGCTTGTTAAGGATGGTGAAGTCTTTTTTGGCCATGTGTGAAGGCTTGCGCGGGGGGAATGTAGAAAGTGAATCGGATCGCTCCAAGGCAAAAATTTAGGGAAGAATTTCCGATTTTAAAGAAACCGGGAACTAAAAAGCCGCACCATTTTCACGGAGCGGCTTTTTGAAGGAGTGAATTCCCCTGTTTGAAATCAAGGAAGCAGGTTGATCGCGCGGGACTGCTTGATCGCGTTGTTGATCTTGCGGTGCAGCTTGGCGGAGACTCCGGTGACGCGGCGTGGAAGAATCTTGCCGGTTTCGGTGGTGAACTTGGTGAGAAGCTCCGGATTGGTCGAAACGACCTGATCCGCAGGGATGTCATGACGGCGGCGCGTCATTTTACGGTTCGCCTTACGGAAGTTGATTCGGCGCTGGATTGTTTTTGGCTCGGACATGGGAGTGGAGGCGCGTGTTAGCGGAGTTCGCGGTGAAGGGTGCGGCGCTTGAGGAAGTGGTTGAATTTCACTTTCTCGAGACGACCCGGCGTGCGGAGGCTCTTTTTGTTACGCGTGGTGACGTAACGTGAAGTCGGCTTGCCCTCGGCTTTCGCTTCGGTGCATTCTAGAATGATGATCTCGCGTGGCATGACTTTGGGGGCGGGAGGATGCTTTAATCGTCGTCTTCGTCAAGAGAAACTGTTTCAGAATCTTCCTCATCGACATATTTTCCTCCGCTGAAGCCCACTTCGTTGGACGGACGGAAGCGGCGGTTGCCGTATTCCTTCTCCCATTGGGCCTGGCATTCGACCGTCAGGCGGGCGAACGGGATGGCTTCGAGGCGGGCTTGTGGAATCTTGCGGGACGAGATTTCGCAGATGCCGTAGGTGCCGGACTGGATGCGGCGGAGGGCTTGCTCGATCTCGTAGAGGGCGTCCTGCTCCTTGGCGAGGACGGAAAGCGCGAAGTCGCGGTCGTAGGCGTCGCTGCCTGCGTCGCCCTGGTGCTGGCCGCTGCCGGAGGCTTCGGAACCCTCGGGGGCGTTGCGGATGGTGTCGCGGGCCATGCCGGAGACGGCGTCCACGAGGTCGTCGCGGAGATCGAGCAGGCGCTGCTTCTGCTTCTGGATGAAAGCGGGGCTGTGGGTGCCGTTGCTGCCGGGAGCCACGGCCTCACCCGAAGGTTGCGGAGCGGCCTTGGGCGGCACGAAGGGTGGCTTCACCGGGGCCGGAGGCGCGGGATAGTCCACCACGGAGGATTTCGATTTCACCGGAGCGGGCTTTTTCACGGGAGCGGCGGCCTTCGCCGGTGCTTCGGCCGGGGCCTTCGCCACCACCTTTTCCTCCGCCTTCACGGGGGCCTTCTTCACCGGAGCCTCGGCGGCCGCCTTCTTGAGGGAGGCCTTCTTCGCGGGCTCGGGTTTGGCCGCCTTCTCCGCTTTCGCAGCAGGCTTGCTCGCCGCCGCGGTCTTCGAGGGTTTCACGGGGGGCTTTGCTTTCCCTTTTTCGGGAGCGGATTTGGAGGTGGTTTTCTTCGCGGCCATGGCGCAGAGATGAAATGCTTGGTGATAAAATTCTCCCCGTATCTCCCGGAATAGAATCCCGGGGTTGTGACGAGCGCGGTGGGTTAGCCCCTGAACCACTATCCAGCAAGCGGAAAGTTCGTCCGGGGGTAAAATAAGTGATTCGCAGCTTTTCCGCAGGAGGCTTGAAATGCCCGGAGGGTTCCCTACTCTGCGGCCCCGCCATGCAGCTCAGCGCCATCGTAGAAGCCCTTCTCATCGCCTCGCAGAATCCTCTCCCGTCCGAGGAAATCGCGAGGCTGGTGCGCGCCCGCGTCGCCGAGGCGGAGGACATCCGCATCCGGGAAACCGAGGAGGGCAAGGCCCCGGAAGTCCTGCCGGAATGGCTCACCGGCCTGACGGCCACCTCCGCGGAAAAAATCGCGGCGGCCATCGGCGAACTGAACGACGCCTACACGGAAAGCGGACGCGCCTTCACCATCATCGAGCGGCCCAAGGGCTGGAAACTCTACACCCGCCTCGAATACGGCGAATTCGTCCGCCAGCTTTTCCCCGGCCGCAAGCCGGAGCGCATGAGCGGCCCGGCGATGGAGACGCTGGCCATCATCGCTTACCGTCAACCGATTACGAAAGCCGCCATCGAGGCCGTGCGCGGCGTGGCGTGCGACGGCATGATCCAGAAACTCCTCGACCGCGACCTGATCCGCATCGGCGGCCGCGCGGAGCTTCCCGGACGTCCGCTGCTCTACGAGACGACCGACCTTTTCTTCGAACACTTCGGCATCCGCTCCATCGACGACCTGCCGAACGCCTCCGAACTGCGGAAGGTGAAGCTCCCCGAACCGGAAACCGCCCCACCTCCCGCTCCCGCGGAATCCGAGCAACAGCTCGCCCTCGGCCCCGTCGGCAGCCCCGCCGCGGCCGCCGCCTCCCACGACGATTAATCCCAGCCCGAAATTTCCCCGTGAATCTCGACGACATCCGCCAGAACATCGACAAGATCGACCGCGATCTCCTTGACCTGCTTTCCCGCCGCGCGGACCTGGTCCACGAGGTCGGGGTGGTGAAAAAACGCGACGGCCTGCAGATCTACGCCCCGGAGCGCGAGGAATCCCTGCTGCGCCGCCTCATCGAGATGAACCAGGGCCGCCTGCCGGAAAAATCCATCCGCGCCATCTACCGGGAGATCATGTCCGCCGCGCTCGCGCTGGAGGATGATCTCACCATCGCCTACCTCGGACCGGAAGGAACGTGGACGCACCAGGCGGCGATCAAGAAATTCGGCCACTCGGTGAATTATTCCGCCCAGCCGAATTTCTCCGATGTCTTCGACCAGGTCGCCCGCCGCGCCGCGAGCTACGGCGTGGTCCCCATCGAGAACTCGACCGAGGGCGCCGTCTCCCACACGCTCGACCTCTTCGTGGACTCGCCGCTGCACATCTGCGCGCAGATCCTGCTCCGCATCGAGAACGGCCTCATGGCGGCGATCCCGCGCGAGGAGATCAAGACCCTCTACTCCCACCCGCAGGTCTTCGGCCAGTGTCGGGCGTGGATCCTGCGGAATTTCCCCAACGCGGATCTCGTCGAGGTCTCCTCCACCACCAAGGCCGCGCAGATCGCCAAGGACCAGGCCCACCAGGGAGCGGCAGCCCTCGGCGGCCCGCTGGCGGCGGAGATGTACGGGCTGACGCTGCTGGAGGAATCCATCCAGGACCGCGCCACCAACACCACCCGCTTCCTCGTCATCGGCGAGAAACCCTGCCCGCCCACCGGCAAGGACCGCACGTCCATCCTCTTCGCCATCCACGACCGCCCCGGCTCGCTGGTGAAGGCCCTGCAGGCCTTCGACCAGTTCCACATCAACATGTCGAAGATCGAGTCCCGCCCCTCCAAGCGCAAGGACTGGGAATACATCTTCTACGTCGACCTCTCCGGCCACTGCGACGACCCGAAAGTGGCCGAAGCGCTGGAAGAACTCGGAAAACACTGCTCGCTGGTGAAACTGCTCGGCTCCTACCCGGACGCGGGCGAGTGAGAGAACAAGGTCACGGCCCGCTCCTTCCGCGAGGTGGTGCCTAGCCGGATGCTGGCGACTGATACCAGTTTGCGCAGATAAAATGATCATCTGACTACTGATTACACCGATTTACGGATTGAAGAGGGAGTCCAATATTCTGTTTCCGTAATCACCTTATTGGTGAAAACAGGGGTGAGATTATCCCGCATGGCCCAGCTCCAACGTGGTGCGATATCAACATGGTTCAGCACCAGAGGTGCGGAATGTGACAGCCCGGGGTGAGCGCAACGCAACCCCGGGACATGCCATGCCCGTTGCCAGGAGTCCTGAAGGGACGGCATCCATGGCGCGCGGCCACCGCTAGATCGCGTCCTTTCAGGACTCCGGTAATAATTTTGGAACCCTTTTCCCGGGACGTTGTCCCGGGCTATCCCATTCCGCACCTTTGGTGCTGAGGATGCGGCCGGGCCCGGCCGACATGCCGCGCGCCGATCCAATCGCCCGAGATGTGTGTCCACGTCGGGATTCCATCAACGCCGGGACTCTTATCAACGTCAGGACCCGCGCCACCGACCGATTTCCATCCTTTCCTCCGGGGATGCCAGAATCCGGCGAAACCGCGCTTACTTTTAACCAGCCCCCGCCTGACGGGCGGCCTTGCCGTCACTCCCTCCCCCCCTTTCGCAACCCACGCGATCGCGTTTACGCCATCACGCGTGGCCCGCGAAAACACCCTACGCGATCGCGTCAACGCATTCACGTTTACGTGATTACGTCGAATTCAAAGCTTACAAAAACCGCCATCCGCGCTAGGGTTTGCCCATCGCCAACAGCAATCCCCTTTCCATGAAAATCATCACCCTCATCCGCCTCGCCCTCTGCGCCCTCCTCATCACCGCCACCGCCCACGCCGCACCCGCCGGCAAGCGCTTCGGAGGATTCGCCGCCAAACAAACCTTCACCCTCACCATCGAGGACAGGCAGTCCTTCGAAACCCAGGGCTCCGAAACCGTGGCAAGCTTCCGCATCCCCGCCGGCATCCCCCGCTTCAACGTCGGCCAGACCGTCAAGTTCACCATCGGCAGAAAAGGCGAGCTCAAGGGCCCCGGATTCTCCCTCCCCCTCGACCAGGACAACAGCGACTACAACCAATACAGCTCCGCCTCCACCGCCAAGAACCCCGCCCAAAACACCGCCCTCCTCACCAAGACCTCCGCCGGCACCACCCAACAGATCGTCATCTACTTCCGCGACGACACCACCACCGGCACCAGCAACACCGTCACCTACCTCCTCAAGTAACGAGTTCCCCGATCCCCCCGA